>NZ_JBHSQK010000027.1:10459-54172 GCF_042658055.1 Pseudonocardia lutea | reverse complement strand
CCGGGCGGCGGGCCGGGTCGGCCGCGGACACCGCCACGGTCGCGACGGTCTCGCCCGCGGCGATGCCGGGCAGGTACCGGGCCTGCGCCTCGGTGTCGCCGCTCTCCAGCAGCAGCGTGGCGGCGAGGGCGACGGTGGCGAACAACGGGGCGCAGAGCAGCGCGCGCCCGGCCTCCTCCAGCACGATCCCGAGCTCGACGCGGCCCGCGCCGGCGCCGCCGTGCGCGGCGGGGACGATCAGCCCCTGCAGGCCCAGCTCCCCCGCCATCCGCTTCCAGACCGCGGGATCGTGCCCGGTCGCGGTCTCCATCAGCCGGCGGACCTCCGCCTCCGGCGAACACTCGGCCAGGAACCGCCGGACCGCCGCCCGCAGGTCGGCGTGCTCCGGCGGCACGGCGAAGGCCGGCATCTCCACCTCCGACGATTACGGACGACCGTCATCCGATACGGCCCGACCGTAGGTGCCGCCCGCACGGCGTCGCAACATCCTCGACGCGGTCGCCGCTCGCTGCGAGCGTGACCCGAGGGTCGTCGACACGACCGCAGCGTCACGCTCACGGCGGTCATGGAGCCGTGGGCCGGCGGGCTCTCAGCCCGTGCCGGGCCGACCCTCCAGCACGAGGTCGACGAGCTCCGCCGCGTACCGCTCGCCGCCCGCGATCACGACCGTGCGCAGCCGCTCCGGGGTGGCGAGGGCGTGGTTGAGCATGGCGCCGCACACCGCGTCGAGGACGAGGGTCGGCGAGGTGCCGGGGGCCAGCTCGCCGCGGGCGATGCCGCGGCGCACGATCGCCCGCGCGGCCCGCACCCGCTCCTCGTTGCGGCGGGCGTAGAGGTCGGCGAACACCTCGGGGTGGGTGCGGGCGTCGACCAGCAGCCGCAGACCGGCGATCCCGGGCGCCCCCAGGTACTCGACGAGCAGCTGGCGGGCCAGGACGACCAGCTGGTCCCGCACGGACCCGGTGTCGGGCACGTCGATCCGGGTGCCCGAGCGCTCGATTGCGTCGACCAGCAGCGCCCGCGCGGAGAACCAGCGGCGGTAGAGGGCGGGCCGGCCGACGCCGGCGCGGCGGGCGACCGCCTCGAAGTTGAAGCCGGCCCACCCGAGGTCCGCGTAGACCTCCAGGGCGGCCTCGAGCACCTTGCGGTCGACCTCGGGGTCCCGGGGGCGCCCGGCCCGGCGCACCGGGGGCGCCGCGGCCGGCGGGCGGGCGGGGTCCGGGGCCCCGTCCGCTCCGGGACTCGTCGACATGGCCGGAGTATCGCACCCCATGTGCGTCCGCCCATCGGACGAGGCCCGCTGGTGGTCGGGTTCCCGTTGTCCGCGCGACGTGCCCGCGGTCACAGTGGCGGACGTCCCTGCGCGCGGGCGGATCCGGTGGTCCGACGCCCCGCGCCGTCCCCGGTCCGCTCAGACGAGGAGACCCGTGTGACCACAGCAACGACGCTGCGCCGCACCCGTTCGAGAGTGGCGGCGGTCCTGCTGGCCGTCCTGGCCGTGGTGCTGTCCGCCTGCGGGGGCGGATCCGGCGGGGGCGGCGGGTCCGGGGGCGGGGAGATCGACCCCAACGGCACCTTCCGCTACGTCTTCGTGCAGAACCCGTCCACGTTCGACCCGCACAAGTCCGCCAACCCGTGGGACATGATCTTCTTCCGGCTGGTCTACGACCAGCTCATCCGGGAGAACGAGAACGGTGAGCTGGTGCCCCAGCTCGCCACCTCCTGGGAGTTCGTCGACAACGAGACCGCGCTGGTCATGAGGCTGCGCGACGACGTCACCTTCTCCGACGGCACCAGGTTCGACGCCGCGGCGGTCAAGGCGAACATCGAGCGGATGAAGACCCTCGACGGCAGCACGCAGAAGGGCGCGATGGCCCGGGTGGCGGGCGCCGAGGTCGTCGACCCGACCACGGTCCGGATCAACCTGTCCGGGCCCGGCGGCAACCTTCCCGCGCTGTTCAGCGGCACCCCGGGCAGCATGATCAGCCCGGCCGCGATGAACAACCCCGACCTCGACCAGAAGCCGGTCGGCTCCGGGATGGCGCGGCTCGTGGAGTACGTCCCCGGCCAGGTCAGCCGCTACGACCGCACCGAGGGCTACTGGGACCCCGCGGCCGCGAGGGCCGCGCACTACGAGATCTACGTGCAGACCTCGGCGCCGACCCGGCTGAACATGCTGCAGACCGGCCAGGCCGAGCTCACCTACCTGGACCCGTCCCAGGCCGAGCAGGCCAGGAGCGCCGGGCTGAACACCGCGGAGTCCAAGAGCCTGTCGATCATGTCGATGTACATGAACACCGGCAAGCCGCCGTTCGACAAGCTGGAGGTCCGGCAGGCCTTCCAGCACGCGGTCGACCGCCAGGCGATCGTCGACGGGGTGTTCTTCGGCCTGGGCAAGCCCGTCGCGCAGTACATGCCGCCGGACTACTGGGCCTTCGACCAGAGCGTCACGCCCGAGAACCCGGACTACAGCTACGACCCGGCGAAGGCCCGCCAGCTGCTCGCGCAGGCCGGCTACCCGAACGGCGTCGACTTCGAGATGCTCGTGCCCAGCCTCGACGACCACCGCGCGGTGGCGGAGGCGCTGGTCCCGATGCTGGCGGAGTCCGGGCTGCGGGCGAAGACCCGGGTGATCGAGTCGCCGACCACGCCGCAGACCTTCTACGGCCGCCAGGAGGGCAACGCCTTCCCGGGCATGGGCGCGCCCTTCCAGGACCCGACGACCGTCTACCAGGCCAGCCTGCCGGGCCAGTACGCCAACCCGTGGAACACCACCACCCCGGAGTTCGAGAAGGCGTGGCTCGACGCGCTCAGCGGCGCGACCCGGGACGCCCGGCTCCCGGCGATGCACCGGATGATCGAGGAGGAGAAGAAGATCCTCAAGAGCTTCCCGCTGCACGCGCACTACCCGCCGTCGGCGTGGACCGACAAGGCGGTGTTCCCGGAGGGCTACCGGCCCGCCTACGCACCGACCTTCTACGGCGTCGGGGTCACCGCGGGCTGACCCCGGCCGGCCCGGCGGGGCGGGGGCACTCCCCGCCGGGCCACCCCGGCGCGGGTGGAGGAACACCCACGGAGCCCGCCCCAGGGGTGGGCATCCCTCCGTTGTCCCTCCCCCGCGCCGAACCCAGACTCGGAGGTGGGGCGCGGTCGTCCGGACCGGCCCCGCACACCGTCCCACCAGCACGGGGAGGCCGCATGCGGCTCGAGGGCAAGGTCGCGGTGATCACCGGCGGCGGTTCGGGGATCGGCGCCGCGACGGCGCGGACCTTCGTCCGGGAGGGCGCGGCCGTGGTGATCGCGGACATCGACGAGGCCGCCGGCGAGAAGGTCGCCGCGGAGGTCCGCGAGTCCGGCGGGACGATCGACCTGCGGGTCTGCGACGCCTCCCGGCCCGAGGAGATCGACGCCCTGGTCGCGTTCGCGCTGGACCGCCACGGCGCGCTCGACGTCCTGCACAACAACCACGTCGCGTTCGAGTCGGGCCGCGTCGGCGACCTCTCCCTGGAGGGGTTCCGGCGCTCGCTCGACGCGAGCCTGGTCGCGTACTGGTACGCGACCAAGGTGGCCCTGGTGCCCATGCTGGCGCAGGGCCGCGGGGCGATCGTCAACACCGCCTCGGTGTCCGGGCTCGCGGGCGACTACGGGCTCGGCGCCTACAACGTGCTCAAGGCCGGGGTCGTCAACCTGTCCCGGGTCACCGCGATCGAGTACGCGCGCAAGGGCATCCGCTGCAACGCCGTGTGCCCCGGCCCGATCGGCACCCCGCCGATCGACCGGCTGCACGACGCGGCCCCGCAGACCTGGGAGGACATCCGGGAGGCGATCCCGATGGGCCGCTACGGCCGGGCCGAGGAGATCGCGAACGCCGTGCTGTTCCTCGCCTCCGACGAGGCCTCCTTCGTCACCGGCACCCACCTGGTCGCGGACGGTGGCCTGTGGGCCCACTCGGGCATGCCGCCGATCGGCGGGCTGGGCCACGACTTCTGACCGGCCCGGGCCGACCCCGGACCGGCTCCGGGGCGGACCGGGGACCTGCTCCACACCAGAACCTGCTCACGAACCGGGAGCGACATGACCACGCTGGAGATCCCGAACATCGGGACGTTCGACGTCGAGCTGTGGGAGGAGGGCTCCGGCGCGCCGCTGCTCTACCTGCACGGGTACGAGCGCCACCCCGGCGGCGCCGGGTTCCTCAAGCGGCTCGCCGCCGACCACCGGGTGCTCGCGCCCGAGCAGCCCGGGTACGGCAACTCGACCGGCTTCGAGCACTTCACCGACGTCCAGGACGTCGCCCTCTACTACCGCGAGCTGGTCGAGTCCTGGGGCCTGGACTCGGTCGACGTCGTCGGGCACTCCCTGGGCGGGATGTTCGCCGCGGAGCTCGCCGCGGTCGCCCCGCAGCTGGTGCGCCGCCTCGTGCTGGTCAACGCCTACGGCCTGTGGCTCGACGCCGAGCCCACGCTGGACCCGTTCGGCCCTGCCGACCAGGTCAAGGCGGCGAAGTGGCACGCGGAGCCGCCCGAGGTCGAGCCGACGAACTTCGTGCCCGACCCGGAGGACCCGCACGCGTCGATCCTGTTCACCGCCCGCAACCTCGGCTGCGCCACCAAGTTCATGTGGCCCATCGCGGACCGGGGCCTGCGCCGCCGGCTCCCGTTGATCGACGCCCCCGCGCTCGTGGTGCACGGCACCTCCGACGGGCTGCTCCCCGTCTCCTACGCCGAGGAGTTCGTCCGGCTGATCCCCGACGCGCGGCTGCACCGCGTCGAGGCCGCCGGGCACTACCCGATGGTCGAGCAGGAGGACGAGTTCGTGTCCGCCGTGTCGGCGTTCCTGGCCGACTGAGGGAGGGGATCCACATGGGACGGGTCGAGGGCAGGATCGCGCTGGTCACCGGCGGTGCCGCCGGCATCGGGCGGGCGACGGCGCGGACGCTGGCGCGCGAGGGCGCCACCGTCGTGATCGCCGACATCGACGTCGACGGGGCGAAGCGGGTGGCCGCGGAGGTCGGCGAGGAGATCGGCGGCGAGGCGGAGGCGGTGCACTTCGACGCCACGGACGCGGAGTCCATCGAGGCCCTCGTCGACACGGTGATCGCGAAGCACGGTCGGATCGACGTCATCCACAACAACGCGGCACTGGTCGGCCCGGACGCCTGGTTCACCGACGGCTCCGTGATCGACACGAGCCTCGAGATGTGGGACCGGGCGTTCGCGACCAACGTCCGCAGCATCTTCCTGATGTGCAAGTTCGCGCTGCCGCACATGGTGCGCAACGGCGGCGGCTCGATCATCAACATGGCCTCGGTCGGCGGGCTGCGCGGCAGCCCCGCGCTCACCGCCTACGGCACCACCAAGGCCGCCGTCGTGGGCCTGACCCGGTTCGTCGCCGCGCAGCACGGCAAGGACGGCGTGCGGTGCAACGCCATCGCCCCCGGCGTGATCCGCACCCAGCAGCTGCTCGACGCCGTGCCCGAACTGCCCGTCCGGGCCCTGGAGGGGGTCGCCTCGCCGCGGGTCGGCGAGCCCGAGGACATCGCCAACATGGTGCTGTTCCTCGCGTCCGACGAGTCCGCGTTCGTCAACGGCGAGACCTACCGGGTCGACGGCGGCGCCATGGCCACCGCACCCGCCAACCGCACCCTGGAGACGCAGAAGTGAAGTTCCACTGGTTCGCCCAGCAGTACTACAGCAAGCTGCCGCCGGAGTACGGCGACACGGTCGAGAGCTCCTGGGTGACCCCGCCGGCGTCGTACGCGGACCCGCGGCAGGTCGGCGAGGACTACCACACCTACATCCGGCTGATGCAGCAGGCGGACGGCCTCGGCTGGGACTCGCTGCTGCTCAACGAGCACCACCAGACCTCGCTGGCGATGACGCCCTCGCCCAACCTCATCGCCTCCATCCTGGCCGCGACCACCGAGAACGCCGCGATCGCGCTGTGCGGCAACTCGCTGGCCCTCTACAACCCGCCGATCCGGGTGGCCGAGGAGATCGCGATGCTCGACGCGCTCTCCGGCGGGCGGATCATCGCCGGGATCGTGTTCGGCACGCCGATGGACAGCGCCTTCTCCTACGGCGTCCCGCCGGTCGAGCTGCGGGAGCGGTTCCACGAGGCCCGCGACCTGATCACCCGGGCCTGGAAGGCGACGGAGCCGTTCGCGTTCAACGGGAAGTACACCAAGCTGCGGTACGTGAACCCGTGGCCGCGGCCGGTCCAGGACGAGATCCCGGTCTGGATCCCGGGCAGCGGCAGCGTCGAGACCTGGGACGTGGTCAACGCGCTGGACTACTGCTACGGCTACCTCTCCTTCTCGGGCAGGCAGTCCGCCGAGCCGATCGTCAACGGCTTCTGGGAGCACACCGCGGCCACGGGTGGGAACATGAACCCGAACCGGATGGCCTTCACGCAGGTGATCTGCTGCGCGGACACCGACGAGGAGGCGGAGCGCCAGTACGCGGACGCGGTCAAGTACTTCTACCGGCAGAACCCCACGGCGATCTGGCAGGCCACGCCGCCCGGCTACACGTCCCAGGCCTCGATCCGGGAGAACCTGACCCGCGCGAAGACGATCTCGGCCGAGGAGCGGCTCAAGGCCCAGAAGGGCGAGCTGTCCTTCTGGGAGTACGACGAGCTCGGCTACATCATCGCCGGCACCCCGGAGCGGGTCGAGCAGCGGGTCCGGGCGCTGTGCACAGACCTGCGGATCGGGCAGCTCATCACGTGCATGCACGTCGGGAACCTGGCCGAGGACGTCGCGGCGAAGAACAACCACCTGTTCGGGACCCAGGTGATCCCGAAGCTGCGCGACGTCTGGGCGGACGAGGAGGACCGCTGGACCCCGAAGGTGAGCCAGGAGCGGGTCGCCGCCAGGTTCGGGGCGGCGACGGTCTGACCGTCCGACGGCCGGTGCCCGGACCGCCCGGTCCGGGCACCGCGCCCGGATTGGGCTGATCGTGGGATCCCGCTCGGCACGCTCCGCTCCGTAGGCTGCCGGTTACTGAACGATCGATCAGCGACCGGTTCCCCGGAGGTGATCCGTGCCCGAGGAGGACCTCACCGTCGAGGACATCCTGGCCCGGCTGTTCCGTCTGTTGGCCACCGAGGCACCCGACGAGGCCTTCCACCGGCTCGCGGAGCTCGTGCAGGCCCGCGAGCCCGGTCCCGGGCGGGAGACCCTGCTGCACGCGCTGCGGCAGGGCGCGATCGTGCGGACCCGGCTGCAGCGGCGCAAGCGCCGGGAGAAGGAGACCCAGGCGCTCCTCGAGACCGCGCGCGGGCTGGCCGCGCTCCGGGACCCCGACGAGGCGCTCGACGCCGTCGTGGCGCGGTCGCGGCAGCTGCTAGGGACGGACGCGACCTACCTGGCGCTGGTCGACCCGGTGCGCGGCGACGTCTACATGCGGGTCACGCTCGGCACGGTGACCCGGGCGATCGAGTCCGTGCGCCAGCCGGTCGGCAGCGGGGTCGGCGGGCTGATCGTGGCGACCGGCGAACCCTTCGCGACCCGCGACTACCTCACCGATCCCCGCATCAACCGGGACCCGGCGGTGGCCGACGCGGTCGTGCAGGACGGCATCGTGAGCATGGCCGGGGTCCCGATGCGGCTCGGCGGGTCCGTGATCGGCGCGCTGTTCGTCGCCAACCGGCACGAACGCACCTTCGAACGCGAGGAGATCGCCCTCCTCTCGGCGCTCGCCGACCACGCGTCCATCGTCATCGAGAACGCCCGGCTGTTCGGGGACGCGGAGGCCACGGCCCGGCGGCTGCGCGAGGCGAACGCCGAGCTCGCGCAGCACGGGGAGGCGCTCGAGCGCGCGAGCGCCGCGCACGAGCGGCTGATCCCGATGGCGCTGCGCCGGGCCGATCTCGCGGAGCTGGTCGACGCGGTGGCCGAGATGCTCGACTCCGGCGTCGCCGCCGTCGACCCGGACGGGACCGTCCTCGCGGGGGCGGCCCGCCCCGGGGCCGGCGGAGGCACCCGCCCGCCCGGCGCGCCGGAGGGCCTACCCCCGGACGCGACCGGCGCGGTCCGCCTCGGCCGCGCGACCTGGGCCGCGCCGATCCGCGCCGGCGGCGAGCGGTTCGGTCATCTCGTCCTGGAGACCGCGGGCCCGGTGCCCGGCACGGACGTGCGCATCCTGGAACGGGCCGCGCAGACCGCGGCCCTGCTCCAGCTCATGGAACGGCAGGTGTCGCTGACCGAGCAGCGGCTGCGCGGCGAGCTGGTGGAGGAGCTGCTGGCCGAGCGCGAACCGGACTGGGCCGCCTTCGAGCGCCGGGCCCGTCGCGCCGGGCCCCGGGGCCTGGACCTGCGCCGCCCACACACCGTCGTCGTGGTGACGGCCGACGACGCCGGGCGCCGCTCGCTGGTGCGCGCCGCGACCGGGCAGGCCGGGCGCAGGGGCGGCGTCGCCCTGGAGCACGGGGCGCACGTCGTGGTGCTGCTGCCCGGCGTCGACCCGGCCGACGCGGCACGGCAGCTGCCCGCGCAGCTGAGCCGCGCGACGTCCGGACGGGTCACCGCGGGTGTCGCCGGCCCGGCGACCACCCCGCGCGAGCTGCGGGCCGCGCACCGCGAGGCGGACCGCTGCCACCGCCTGCTGCTCGCCCTGGGCCGGGAGGGCGAGGGCGCCACCACGGACGAGCTCGGCGCGCTCGGGTTGATCCTCGACGGGACCTCCCGGGCCCAGGTGCGTACTTTGCTCGCGCAGACGGTCACGCCCCTGCAGCGCTACGACGCGGAGCACGGCACCGAGCTGCTGCGCACGCTCGACGGCTACTTCGCCGCCGGCCAGAACCCGCGCGCCGCCGCGAAGTCCCTGCAGCTGCACCCGAACACGGTCTACCAGCGGCTCGACCGGATCGACCGGGTGCTGGGCCACCGGCACTGGCGCGAGCCGGAGGGCTCGTTGAGCGTGCAGGTCGCCCTGCAGCTGCACCGGATCCTCGACCACATCCCGCTGGAGGACCTCGTCCCCGGCTGAGAGGACCGGTCGCGCCGGCTCCCTCGACCCCGCTCACGCCGCGACGCGCACACCCTTGCCCGGGCCGATCACCGCCACCTACAGTAGCTGAACGATCGTTCGTCAAGCACCGGAGGGCCGCCGATGTCCCCCCTGAAGTCCGCCGAACGTCCCGCCCCGGCGACGACCGTCGCCGACACCCTCACCCGCGTCGTCGAGCTGCTCGCCGACGACGCGCCGGCCGAGCTCGTCACCGCCGCGGTCTCCGGGCTGCCGGACGAACCCGTCGCGGCGCGCGCCGCGGCCGACGCGGTGGCCGTGCGCGACCTGCTCGACCTGCGCCGGCGACGGGAACGGGAGGGTGCTGCCCTCTACGCGACGGCCCGCGACCTGACCTCCCTGCGCAGCAGCGACGAGGTGCTCGGGGCGATCGTCGAGCGGGCACGGCGGTTGCTGGGCTCGGACTCCGCCTACATCGCCCTGGTCGACGAGACCACCGGCGACGCCTTCATGCGGGTCACCGTCGGCACGCGCACCGACGGCATCCGCGCCGTCCGCCAGCGGCCCGGCTACGGCGTCGGCGGGTTCGTGATCCAGACCGGGCAGGCGCTCGCGACCCCCGACTACCTCGTCGACGAGCGCATCCGGCACGACCCGCTGGTGGCCGCGGCGGTCGGGGCCGACGGCATCGTCAGCATCGCGGGCGTCCCGATGAAGACCGGCTCCACGGTCATCGGCGCCCTCTTCGCCGCGAACCGGGTCCGGCGCGACTTCGACCAGGCCGAGCTCGCGCTGCTGACCTCGCTCGCCGCCCACGCGTCCGTGGTGATCGAGAACGCCCGCCTCTACGAGCGCATCCAGTCGGTCACCACCGAGCTGCGCGGGGCCGGGGCGCGGCTCGCCGCCCAGCGCCACGCGCTCGAAAGGGCCGCCTTCGCCCACGAACAGCTCATGCCCCTCGCGCTCGAGCGGACGGACCTGTCCGAGCTCGTCCGGGCCGTCCGCCGCATCCTCGGCGGCACCGCGCTGCTCCTGGGCGGGGACGACGCGGTGCTCGCCCGGTGCGGCGAGGACACCCGCGTCGGCGAGCCGCACGTCCACGAGGTCGAGGTCCGCGCGGGCGAGGAGTCGCTCGGGCGCCTGCGGCTCGTCCGGGCCGCTCCCCTGTCCCCCGCCGACGAACGCACCCTCGAACGGGCCGCGCAGACGGCGGCCCTGCTGCTCGTGATGGACCGGCAGACCGCGCTCGTGGCCCGCGAGGTGCGGGCCGAGCTCCTGGCGGACCTGCTGGCCGACCGCGCGCCGAACTGGGCCGTCCTGCAGCGGCAGGCCGTGCGCTCCGGCGTCGCGGACCTCGAGCGACCGCACGCCGTGGTGGTCGCAAGCAGCGCGGCGAGCCGGCAGGACCGGCCCGCGGTCGGTCCTGCGCCGGACCAGCCGCTGGTCGCCGCCGCCGTCGACCTCGCGGAGCGGCACGGCGGGCTGGCCGGGGCGCACGGCGGGACGGTCGTCCTCGTACTGCCCGGCCTCGACCCGGACGAGGCCGCCCGGCTGGTGGTCGACGAGCTGTCCGCGGCCGGCGGGCAACCGGTCACCGCGGGCGCCGCCGGCCCCGGGGCGACGGCCCGGGTGGTGCGCGGCCTGCACCGCTCGGCGGCGCGCTGCCACCGGCTGCTGCTCGCCCTCGGCCGGGAGGGGCACGCCGCCGCGCTGCCCGAGCTGGGCATGCTCGGCACCGTGCTCGAGCAGGCCGATCCCGAGCAGATCCGGCGGCTGCTCGGGCGCACGCTGGGCCCGCTGACGGCCTACGACCGGGCGAACGGGTCGACGCTGCTGCCGACCGTCGAGGCCTACTTCGACGCGGGTCAGAGCCCGCCCGCCACCGCCCGGGCCCTCGGCATCCACGTGAACACCGTCTACCAGCGGCTGGAGCGGATCACCGCCGTGCTCGGGGGGCCGCGGTGGCGGGAGCCCACGGGCGCGGTGGAGATGCAGCTGTCCCTCGCGCTGAACCGGCAGCTGGGCGACCCGCTCGCCTGAACGCGGGCGAGCGGGGGCCGCACCGCATCACCCCGCCAGGTGCGCCGGTTCTGCCGACAGCGCCTCCGTCAGCAGCGCGACGAGCGCCGCGTGCTGGACGTCGGCCGACGACCCGACCTCCTCCTCGGAGCCGTCCAGCGCCTGGGCGGCGAGGCCGGCCTTGCTGTCGATCAGCGCCGCGATCCTGGCGTCGATCGTCTGCGCGGCGAGGATGCGCCAGGCCGTGACCGGCTCCGTCTGGCCGATCCGGTGGCTGCGGTCGATGGCCTGGGTCTGTTCCGCGGCGGTCCAGGACAGCTCCGCGAGCACGATGTTCGAGGCGACCTGCAGGTTGAGGCCCACGCCCGCCGCGGTGAGCGAGCAGACCGCCACGGCGACGCCCGGGTCGTTCACGAAGGCGTCGATGTTCTTCTGCCGCGCCGCGGGGGTCTGGTCGCCGCGGATCGAGGAGAACCGGACCCCCTGCCGCGCGAACGTCTCCTCGGCCGCGTCCATCACGTCGACGTGCTTGGCGAAGAACACGACCTTGCCCGCGCTCCGGGCGAGCTGCGCGGCGTAGTCGGCGGCGAGGTCGGCCTTCGCCCGGCCGATGCGCCGCATCATGGTGAAGACGTTGTCGCCGGTCGGGGACGCGGCCGCGTCCTTCTGCTCCCACCGGGCCACCTGGCGCACGAGGTCGTGGTCGATGCCCTCGACGACGGCGCCGGACCGGCGGGTCGCGAGGGCGTCCTCGTAGCGTGCCACCATCCGGCGGGCGAGGTCGCGCTCGGCCGCGCGGATCGAGCGGCCCGCCGCCCCGTCGAGCTCGACGGGCAGGTCGGCGATCCGCCGCGCGGGGATGTCGGCGGCCACGTCGACCTTGCGACGCCGCACGATGCCGAGGTCCACGACGCTCCTGCGGGCGGCGGGGTAGAAGCCCGGATCGGCGGGGGTCAGGCCGGTCGAGGTGAGCGCGTCCATCAGCTCGGCCCGCGGCTTCGCCCCGTCGATCCAGCCGAGGAACTGCCAGATGGCGAGGAAGTCCTCGATGTCGTTGATCAACGGGGTGCCGGTCAGCGCCATCAGCAGCGGACGCGCGGTGAAGGAGCGGATCCGGTCGGAGAGCTCCAGGACGTGCTGCGAGCGCTGGGAGGCCTTGTTCTTGATGAAGTGCGCCTCGTCGACGATCATGCCCCGGAAGCCGAAGTCGCCGAGCCATCCCGCGTGCCGGTCGAGCACCTCGTAGTTCACGACGACGATGTCGGCGAAGCCGTCGACCGAGTCGCCGTTGCCCTGGACCGCGGTGGCCGCGCGGCGGGGTGTCCACCGGCCGGCCTCGCGCACCCAGTTCGTCTTGACCACGTTGGGCACCACGACGAGCAGCGGGAAGGCGTCGGCCGCCTCCGCGGCGAGCAGCGACTGGGCCGTCTTGCCCAGCCCCGGCTCGTCGGCGAGCAGGAAGGTGCGATGACCGGCCTCGGCGGCGGCGACCAGCCGGGCCTGGTGCGGCATCAGCTCCAGACCGCCCGGCACCCTCCGCGAGGACGGCGCGGGCAGGGCCATGCACGCCGGGGCCCCGGCGCCGGCGCGCTCGAACGAGCGCAGCAGCGGGCCGAGCAGCTCCCAGCCGGCCAACGGCGTCGGCCGGGGTGCGACCGGCCGGGCGGTCGAGAAGTCGGGGGCGAGGAAGGGGTTCGCCATCTGCCGCGAGACCACCGACTGCGGCACGACCTGCGGCTTGGCGGGCGCGACGGGGACCTCCACCTGCGGGGTCTCCTCGGGCTCCGTGTCGATGCCCGCGGTCCGCAGCACCTCCCGCTTGAGCGACCGGGCCTCGTCGGAGACGACGGCGTCCTCGGCCAGGAGGGCCAGCAGCCCCGGGTCACGGACGGCCGTCAGGGCGAGGGTCTTCGCGATGTCGTCGAGCCGCTTGAGCCGCTCGGCCCGGTGCCGCTCGCTGCCGTTCTCCTCCGCCCGCACCCGGGCGCGCTCGTCGCGCAGCAGCAGGGCGACGGCCTGGAACTTCGTCCGCGTCGCGGGCGTCACCCGCCCGCCGCCGCGCAGGGCGGTCTCGACCTCCCGGACCGAGCGCGCCAGCACCGACATGACGTCGGCGGGGCGCTCGCGACCGCGTCGTCGGTCCCGCGGGTCGCTCCGGCGAGCCCTGGTCTGGGGCCTGCCTCGTCGTGCCAAGTACTCCTCCTCCGGAATGCGCGGCAGGGCCGCTCGGCGGCCGGACCGCGCACCGCGCTGCGGTGGGCGAGCGGGCGTCGCGTGGAGAGCCGAGGTGGCTGCTCCGGGGCGCGTACCCGACCCGTGTCGTGGGAGATCGCCGCCGCGCGGGCTCGACAGCCGGCTCGCCGGTCGACACCGGCGCACCCCGCACGGATGGACGCTGCAGGGTGGGACCTCGTGTCGAGGGTACCGCCCGGCGACCGGCGACGAGTGCAGCGCGGACGTGGCGCGCCGCACGGACGCTCACCGCGCGAACAGGTCGCCGTTCAGGTAGATCTCCCAGTCGGCCGCGGTCAACCCGTGCCCGCCCGACCGTAGGTGGTAACTCATCGCCGGGCCACGGAATTCCCTGTCCGTGGCCGGGGGCCAGGCCGGCGAGGGCAGACCGGTGTCGCCGAGCCCGTAGAGCGCGTACACCTGCGCCGCGCCGACGTACGCCAGGAACTCGCCCTCCGGGTCGGCGTTCGCGTCCTCCGTGGCGCTCGCGACGACGACCCGCCGGGGCGCCACGAGCGCCAGCAACTCGTGCTGGTCGACCGGCAGGGAGTCCACGCGGTCGCCGTAGGCCTTGTAGGTCGGCGGGAACCAGTGCGGGAAGGAGTCGTTGATGCGCGCGACCGTCTCCGCGCCGACGCCGCCGTCGCCGCGCCGGGCGAGCTTGGTGCCGGTCGATCCCGAGTTGTTCGGGATCGCCACCGCGAAGCGGGTGTCCTGCGCCCCGGCCCACAGCGCCGCCTTGCCGCCCCGGGAGTGGCCGATGACCGCCACCGTGGCGGGGTCGAGGTCGGGGTCCGTCTGCAGGTAGTCCATGGCCCGGCTCGCTCCCCAGGCCCAGGCGCTGATGGTGCGGCCGGCGTCGTCCGGCAGCTCCTGGTCGGCGGGGTGGAACAGGTCGATCATCCCGGTGCGGTAGCGGCCGCTGTCGTCGGGCGCGATCTCGCCGGCGTCGAAGGAGGCGAACGCGTAGCCGGCGTCGGTGATCGTCCTGACCGGCGCGAAGCCGGACGACCGGTCCGGATCGTCGCCCACCTGGCCGCGATGGTCGATCATCAGGAACGTCCCCTTGGGCTTGCCCCCGGTCTTCGGGACGAACACCTGCACGGCGAAGCTGCCGGTCCCCTGCGGGCCGGTGACGGTGATCGTGACCGTCTTGCGCGTGACGCGGGCGAGGTCGGTCGACGTGACGTCGAACGTCTGCGCGGTCGGCGCGGGCAGGCTCTCGCCGTAGACGTTCTGCCGGAAGTCGGCCAGCAGCTCCGCGCGCCGCGTGCTCTCCCACACCGCCGCCGTCCTCACGGCCTCGCCGTCGTGGAGCCGCAGCGGGTTCGGGTAGTTCTCGCCGTCGATCGTCACCGTCTTCTCGGCCTGCGTCGCCGCGACCGTCCGCTCGGCGAGCGGCTCGGGCCGCAGCGACGCGCCGCCGGCGGCGCACAGCGCCACCACGACGCACAACGACGTCGCGCTCCTGGTCACGCTGTGCAGTCGGTCGGCGCGGCGGCGCGAGCGGCTCGGGGTACGCACGGTGCGAAAACTACGCACCGGGACGCACACCGCAACTACCCTCGGCGCGGACGCAGCGATCGGATGACGATCTC
Source organism: Pseudonocardia lutea (assembly GCF_042658055.1). Classification (NCBI taxonomy): domain Bacteria; kingdom Bacillati; phylum Actinomycetota; class Actinomycetes; order Pseudonocardiales; family Pseudonocardiaceae; genus Pseudonocardia; species Pseudonocardia lutea. Next base: position 39,354 of record NZ_JBHSQK010000027.1, on the reverse strand, counting down.
GTGTATCGGAAGAGTGGTCGGCGCCGCCGCACCGGTACCGCGGAGAGGACCTGATGCGGATCCTGATCGTGACCGCGGGTTCGCGAGGTGACGTCGCGCCGTTCACGGGGCTGGGCCTGCGCCTGCAGCAGGCGGGCCACCAGGTGGCGCTGGCCGCACACCAGCGGTTCGCCGCTCTCGTGCACGAGTGCGGGCTGGAGCACCGGGTGCTTCCCGGCGACCCGGTCGAGCTCGTCCGCGCCCGCACGGCCGCCCCCTCCCCGCAGGCCGCGCGATCGGTCTTCGCCGCGTTCCTCGACGAGCTGGGCGACGGGGTGCTGGCCGCCGCGGCCGCCGGGACGGACCTGGTGCTCACCGCGTTCGGCCCGGCCCCGGTGAGCCGGCTCGTCGCCGAGGGCCTCGGCATCCCCAGCGTGGGCGTCTATCTCGCGCCGGGGGTCCCCACCCGGGAGTTCCCGCCCCCCGGCCCGCCCGTCACCGCGCACCCCTCGCCCGCCGACAACCTCGCCGCGGGCCGCGAGCTGCTCGCCCGGACCGGCTCCCTCTACGCCGACGTGCTGCGGCGGCTGCGCGCCCGGCTCGGCCTCCCGCGCGCCGCGGAGGCGCCGGCCCCGCCGGACGACTGGCCGATCTGCCACGGGTTCAGCCCGGCGGTGGTGCCCCGCCCCGCCGACTGGCCCGCGTCGGTGCACGTGACCGGCTACTGGTGGCCGGCCGCACCGCCGCGGTGGCGGCCTCCGGATCACCTGCTCGACTTCCTGCAGGCCGGTCCGCCTCCGGTGTTCGTCGGGTTCGGCAGCATGACGCCGGGGCACGACCGGCTCCACGAAATCGTGGCGGCCGCCGTCGCCCGTGCCGGGGTGCGCGCCGTCGTCCAGTCCGGCTGGGCCGGGCTCGGCCCCGTCGGCGACGACGTCCTGCTCGTCGGGGACCTGCCCCACGAGTGGTTGTTCCCCCGCGTGGCCGCCGTGGTCCACCACGCCGGGGCCGGCACCACCGGGGCCGGGCTGCGCGCGGGGGTACCGGCGGTCCCGGTGCCCGTCCTGGTCGACCAGCCCTTCTGGGCGGACAGGCTGCACCGTCTCGGGGTCGCGCCGCCCCCGCTGCCCCTCGACGAGCTGACGGCGGACACCCTGGCCGACGCCCTGCGGGCCTGTCTGGACGAACCGACCTGTCGCGATCGGGCCACCGCGCTCGCGAGCCGGATCCGCGCCGAGGACGGCGCCGCGGCCGTGGTCCCGATCGTCACCCGGCTGGAGCGTGGGCAGCGGACCTGACCCGCACGGACGGCCGGGTCCCGGCGCTCACCCGGCGTTGATCCTCTCGATCCGCGCGACGGTGTCCGCGTACTCCGCCACGATCTCCTCCAGGACCCGGCGAGCGGGCCTCACCGACCGCATCCGCCCCACGACCTGCCCCACGAAGTAGTTGACGAGCTGCTCGGAACCCGAACCGCGGACGTGGGCACCGCGGCCGATCCGGGCCTTCGCCTCGGCGATGAGCTCGCTGTGGTGCGGCATCCCGAGCGGGTCCGGATTCGCCGGGTCCTCCCACTCCCGGGTCCAGGCCGACACGAGCTGCCGGGCGTGCTTGCCGGTGCTGGACCGCGACCGGACGGTGTCCGAGGCGCTCGCCGCGAGCATCTTCTCCTTCACCACGGGGTGGGTCTCGGCCTCCTGGGTCGTCAGCCACACCGAGCCCGTCCACACGCCGGCGGCCCCGAGGCTCAGCGCGGCAGCCATCTGCCGCCCGGTCGCGATCCCGCCCGCGGCGAGCACGGGGGTGCCGTCCATGGCGTCCACGACGTCCGGCACGAGCACCATCGTCGCGATCTCGCCGCAGTGCCCCCCGGCCTCGGAGCCCTGGGCGACGACGAGGTCGACCCCCGCGGCCTTCTGCCGCTCGGCGTGCTGGACGGCACCGGCCAGCCCGCCCACGACGACCCCCTTGGCGTGGGCCTTCTCCACCAGGTCGGCCGGGGGCGGGCCGAGGGCGCTGACGAACATCGTCACCGGGTGCTCGCTGATCACGTCCCACAGCTCGGAGGCCCGCGCGACCATCGCGTCCGCCCGGCCGGCCGACGCGCGGACCCGCTCGGCCTCGTCCGCGGGCAGCTCGGGCACGTCGTACCGGGCCAGGAGGTCGGCCACGAACCTCCGGTGCTCCTCCGGGACGTGCCCTCCGGAGGCGCCGACCTGCTCGACCTTCCGCGGGATCAGCGCGTCGACGCCGTAGCCGCGCCCTCCCGTGTGCTCGTCGAGCCAGCGCAGCTCCACGTCCAGCTCCTCGGGCAGGCGACCGGCCACGCCGAGGACGCCGAAGCCGCCGGCGTGGGTCACCGCCGCGACCACGTCCCGACAGTGACTGAACGCGACGATCGGGTACTCGCACCCGATCATGTCCGTGATCGCGGTCCTCATGGCGCTCGGAGACCTCCCGGGTGTCGGCCGCGAGCCGGACGCTATTGGAGACGGTCGCCGTTCGCAATCACCTCCCGGGACGGGGAAGGGGATCGCGGGAGGCCGGAGGCGAGAGGCGGACGAGCGGGCCTGTAAGCCGGATCCTGTTCCCGGGCGCCTCACGGCGCTCCGTTCGGCGACCATCCATCTAGGCCTGCCGTCACCGGCAGGCTCGAGCGGCCTACCCGCAGGCTCGGACGGGCCGCCCTCGAACACCTGCGCAGCCTCCCTGGGGAGGCCTCTTGGCCTTGCTCCGGGTGGGGTTTACCGAGCCACCCCGGTCACCCGGGGTGCTGGTGGTCTCTTACACCACCGTTTCACCCTTACCGCGCGCCCGGGGGCGCACGGCGGTCTGTTCTCTGTGGCACTGTCCCGCGGGTCGCCCCGGGTTGCCGTTGACAACCACCCTGCCCTGCGGAGTCCGGACTTTCCTCGGCGGCATGACGCCGACGCGGTCGCCCGGCCCGCTCGTCCGCGCCACGATCGTAGCGCGAGGACCGGACGGGGCGGCGCTGGCCCGCCCCCGGCCCGGGCCCGGGGCCGCGTCGCCCTGCCGGGCGACGCCGCCTGGTGCGCCTCCCCCGTCAGCGGGATGAGCACGAGCCTCGCCCTCACCGGGGCGTACGTGCTGGCGGGTGAGCTCGCGGCCGCAACCGGCGCGACGGGGATCGACCACCGGCGCGCCTTCGCCCGCTACGAGTCGGTGATGCGGCCCTACGTGGACCGCGCCCAGAAGCGGCCGCCGGGTGCACCGCGGATCGCCCACCCGCGTACCGCCACCGGGGTGCGGCTCGTGCGGGCCGGACTGCGGTGTGCCGGGAGCCGGCCGGCGCGGCGGCTCGGCGGGCTGGTGGGCCGGTTGGTCACACCGCCGACCGAGGCGGTCGACCTGCCCGCCCGCCCCGACCGTCCGGCCGGGGCGGCGGCGCGGGCGTGATCGCGGTCAGGGGGCCGGCGGCAGCGTGGTCGTCGGCGTGACGGGCGTGGTCGACGACGTGGGCGCGGAGGGCGGCAGCGTCGGCTGAGGCGAGGGCGTGGTCGGCTTCGACCTGGCCGGCCAGGTGCGGACCGGCGTGGTCGAGGCCGGTGCACCCTCCGTCGCGGTGGCCGTCGGGCCGCCGACCGGGGGCTTGGCGACGCGGGTCCTCGTCGGTGACGAGGCCGGGGGCGTCGTGGTCGTGGTCGTGGTCGTGGTCGTGGTCGTGGTCGTCGGGGTGGTCGTCGGCGACGGCGCGGTCACCGACGTGGTCGGCACCGTGCTCGGCGGGAGGAGCGGCGGCGCGGCCGGGAGGGCCTCGTGCCGCGCCGGCCCGCCCTCGATCACGGGCGCGCTTCGGCCCCGAGGACCGGGCGCGGCCGCCGCGCGAGGAGCCGGCTGGGCCACGGCACGCGGCTGCGGGGCCGCCTCGGCGGGCACCCGCTCCGCGGGCCCGGTGCTCCCCGCCTTGTTCGGCTCCCCGACCTGGCCCGCGTCGGGCGACACCACCGGGACCCGCGGAGCGGCGACCGGTTCCGCGGCCGGCGCGCTCGCGGGGACCATGCCCCCCGTGCCTCCCGTGCCTCCCGTGCCTCCCGGGCTCCCCGTGGTCGAGGAGGGCGGCGGGGCCACCGCGGGCACCGGCGCCACGGCCGCCAGCGGCGGGCGCGCGGCCGTGGCCGCCGGACCGGTCACGAAGGTGCGCAGCGTCCCCTCGCCCGCCGAGGTCCCGACCCAGGCCGCCACCAACGCCCCGAGCCCGACGACGGCGACCACCCCGGTCACCGCGGCCCGCACCGCGCGCGTGGCGGCACCGCGGCGCTGCAGCATGATCCAGATCGGCACGACGCACCAGGCGAGGATGAGCACGGTCGCCAGGACCACGCCCCACCGTTGCGACATCGCGACCTCCCCCCGGCCCGGGGTCGACGACCCCGCGCACCCCCATGGTGCTCCCGCCCCCCGACCGTTGCGCAATGCAGCATCCGACACAACCGACATGCGGGCGGAACCCGGAGCACGACCCGGCGCCCGGCCGACCGGGCGTCTACTGTTTCCGCCGTGGTGGGCGCGTCGCCGGGTCAACTGGTCTTCCTCCTCGTCGCGGGGCTGGTGGCCGGCGCGGTCAACGCGGTCGCGGGCGGCGGCTCCCTGCTCGTCTTCCCCGCGCTGCTGGCGGTGGGCCTGAACCCGCTGGCCGCCAACGTCACCAACTCCATCGCCCAGTGGCCGGGCTACGTCGGGATCGTCGTCGGCAACCGGCGCGAGCTGCGCGAACAGCGCCGGCGCATCGTGCTGACCTGCATCGCGGCCGCGCTGGGCTCCGTCGTCGGCTGCATCCTGCTGCTGGTCCTGCCCGGCGCCGTGTTCGACGCCGTCGTCCCCGCGCTCGTCATCCTGGCCAGCGTCATGATGGCGCTCGGCCCGTACCTGAAACGGTGGATCGGCAGCCCGGACCCCGATGCGCCGGACCGGACCGCGTGGCTGCTCCCGGCCGTGTTCGTGGCCGGCGCGTACGGCGGCTACTTCGGCGGGGCGCTCGGGGTCATCCTGATCTCGGTGCTGTCGCTGCTGGCCAACGACACGCTCGTCCGGCTCAACGCCCTCAAGGGCCTGTTGTCGCTCGTCGCCGCCACGGTCACGCTGGTGATCTTCGGGCTCCGCGCCCCCGTCGGCTGGTCCGACGTCGCGATCCTCGCGCCCACCACACTGGTCGGCGGCTACGTCGGCGCCCGCGTCGCCCGGCGGATGCGCGACGACATCCTGCGCTGGTGCGTGGTGGCGCTCGGCCTGGCGGTCGGCGTGTACCTGCTCCTCACCTGATGGCGTTCGCCCTGGCGGCCGCGCTCCTCGCGGTCGTGCTGGCGGTCGCGGTCCTGCGGCCCCGCGGGCTGCCCGAGGCGGCGGCCGGCGTCCGGGCCGCGGTCCTGGTCGTCGTGCTCGGGCTCCTGCCGTGGTCCGCGGCGGTCGCGGAGATCGGCGAGCTGGGCCCGACCGTCGGCTTCCTGGCCGCGATCCTGCTGCTCGGCCGGCTCGCCGACGCCGACGGCGTGTTCACCTGGCTCGGCGCGCGGCTCGCCGGGGCTGCCGGAGGCCGGGCGCCGCGCCTGTTCGGGCTGGTCTTCGCCGCGGCCACGGCGGTGACCGTGGTGCTCAGCCTCGACGCGACGGTCGTGCTGCTGACCCCCGTGGTCCTCGCGACGACGGCCCGGCTGCGGCTTCCCGAGCGCCCGCACGCCTACGCCTGCGTCCACCTCTCCAATGCCGGCTCGCTGCTGCTGCCGGTGTCGAACCTCACGAACCTGCTGGTCTTCGAGGCCTCGGGGCTGTCGTTCCTCGGCTTCGCCGGGCTGATGCTGCTGCCGTGGCTGGTCACGCTCGCCGTGGAGTACGGCGTGCTGCGCCGGTTCTTCGACGCCGATCTCCGCGTGGCGACCCCGCTGCCGCCGGCCCGCGAGGGCGAGCGGACGCCCCGGTTCGCGCTGGTCGTGCTCGCGCTCACGCTGGTCGGGTTCGGCCTGTCGTCGACGGCGGGGATCGAGCCGGTGTGGGTGGCAGCGGCCGGCGCGGTGGTGCTCGCGGTCCGGGCGCTCGCGCGGCGGGAGATCGGCGTCGCCGGGCTGGTCGCCGGCACGTCGCCGCTGTTCTGCGTCTTCGTGCTGGCGCTCGGCGTGGTGGTCGCCGCCGTCGCCACGCACGGGCTGGCCGGCTGGCTCGCCGTGATCCTGCCGGACGCACCGACCCTGCCCGGGCTGCTCGTGGTCGCGGCGGTGGCGGCGGTGCTGGCGAACGTCGTCAACAACCTGCCCGCCACGCTGGTGCTGATCGCCGCGCTCGGCCCGGTCCCGCACCCCGCGCTGGTCCTGGCGTTGCTGCTCGGGGTGAACATCGGCCCGAACCTGACCTACGTCGGATCGCTCGCGACGCTGCTGTGGCGGCGGATCCTGCCGGCCGCCCCCGCGCTGCGCACCTTCACCGCGGTCGGGCTGCTGACCGTGCCCCTCGCACTGGCCGCGGCGACGACCGCGTTGTGGGCGGTGTGGAGCCTGGCCGGCTAGGAGGGGTCGCCGGGCACGTGCGAGGTGTCGTTGACCAGCCGGACCGAGGCGCCGCCGTCGGGGAAGAAGTCCGCGATGCAGAGCGAGGCCAGGTCCAGGTGCAGCCGGTAGAGGATCGAGCTGCCGCTGGCCAGGGCCTCCTGCAGGATCAGCTTGATCGGGGTGACGTGGCTGACCACGACGACCGTGCGGCCCGGGAAGTCCGCGACGATCTTGGCACGTTCGGCCGAGACCCGGACGCCGGCCTCGTCGAAGCTCTCCCCGCCGGGTGGGGCGACGCCCGTGTTCCCCAGCCACCGGGCGAAGATCTCCGGGTCGCGCTCGCGGGCCTCGACGAAGGTCAGGCCCTCCCACTCGCCGAAGTCCGTCTCGATCAGCCCGTCCCGCACCTGCACCGGCAGCCCGGTGGCCGCGGCGACGGCCTCGGCGGTCTGCCGCGCCCGCCGCAGCGGCGAGGTGAGGATCGCGTCGACGCCGCCGAGGGCGCCGATCCGGGCGGCGGCCCCGGCGGCCTGCGCCTCGCCGCGCTCGGTCAGGACGGGATCGCCCAGCCCGGAGTAGCGCTTCTCCACCGACAGCGGCGTCTGCCCGTGCCGGAGCAGCAGCATCCGGGTCGGGGCGCCCTTCTGCCCGGTCCAGGCCGCCGAGCCCGACGGCGTGCCGGAGGTCGTGCTCACAGCCCGGACTCCCCGGTCCGCACCAGGATCGCGCCGCACTCCTCGCAGTGGACGACGTCGTCCGCCGTGGCCGCCCTGACCCGGCCCAGGAAGGTGCGGTCGAGCTCGAGGCGGCAGGCGCCGCACCGGCGCTCGCGCAGCAGCCCCGCCCCGACGCGGCCCTGCCCGCGGCGCTGCTCGTAGGCGCCCAGCAGGTCCGCCGGCAGGTCGGGGAGGATCGCCTCGCGGTCCCGGCGCCGGCCCGCCTCGGCGGCGTCGATGTCGGCGAGCGCGGTGTCCCGCCGCCCGGCCACGGCCTGCAGGTGCTCCTCGGCCTCGGCCAGCACCCGGCGGGCGTGGTCGAGGTTGCCGCCCAACGCCTCGCGCTGTTCCATGACCTCGAGCTGCTCGTCCTCGAGGACGGCCTGCCGGCGGGCGAGGGTCTCCAGCTCGTGCTGCAGGTCGGCGGCCTGGCGGGCGCTCACCCCCGAGCCGGCGAGCACGGCCCTGTCCTTCTCGGTGCGGGCCCGCACGCCCTCGACGTCACGTTCCAGCCGGCGGATGTCGCGGTCCAGGTCGCCCGCGGCGGTCTCGGCCTCGACCACGGCGTCCTTGCTCGTCCGCACCCGCGCCTCGGCCTCGGTCAGCTCCGCGTGCTCGGGCAGCGCCCGGCGGCGGTGCGCGAGCCGGGTCAGCTCGGCGTCGACCTCGGCCAGGTCCAGCAGCCGCCGCTGCGCGGCGGGATCGGCCTTCACGCCCCTCGTCCTCCTTGTCGGGTCCTCACGCGCCGAGGGTCCAGGGATCGGTCCGGAGCCGGGACACGCGGGTCTCGACGCTACCCCCCAGCGCCTTCTCGACGACGGCCGCCGCCTGCGCGCACCAGGGCCACTCCGACGCCCAGTGCGCGACGTCGACCAGCTCGGGCGTCGGGCGGCCGGGCAGCGACCCCGCCAGCAGGTGCTCCGACGCCGGGTGGTGGCGCAGGTCCGCGGTGACGTAGGCGTCGACGCCGGCCGCGACCGCCGCGGACAGTGCCGAGTCGCCCGCGCCGCCGCACACCGCGACCCGGTGGACCGGCCGCTCCGGGTCGCCCGCCGCGCGCACGCCCCACGCGGTCCGCGGCAGGGCCGCTGCGACCCGCTCGGTGAAGGCGGACAACGGTTCCGCCTCCGGCAGCTCCCCCACCCGGCCGAGCCCGCGCGCCGAGGGCAGGGCGGCCAGCTCGAACACGTCGAAGGCGGGCTCCTCGTAGGGGTGCGCCGCGCGCAGCGCCTCGACCACCGCGCGCCGGCGGTGCCGCGGCAGCACCATCTCCAGCCGGGTCTCCGCGACCCGCTCGAGCCTCCCGACCTCGCCGATCGCCGGCTCGGCCCCGGTGTGCGGCAGGAACTGGCCGGTCCCGGCGGTGGCGAAGGAGCAGTGGCTGTAGTCGCCGATCTCGCCCGCGCCCGCCGCGGAGAGCGCCTCGTGCACGCTGCGCAGCGCCGGACCGGTCGGCACGAACGCCACGATCTTGTCCAGCGGGTCCGCCGGCTGTGGCTGCAGCGGCGCCGCCACCCGCAGGCCCAGGACCTCGGCCAGGGCGTCGGACACGCCGGGATCGGCGGCGTCGGCGTTGGTGTGCGCGGTGAAGAGCCCCACGCCGCGGCGGATCAGCCGGTGCAGCAGCGCGCCCTTGGGCGTGTCCGCGCCGACCCCGCGCACCCCGCGCAGCAGCAGCGGATGGTGCGTGACCAGCAGCTGGGCGTCCGTCTCCAGCGCCTCGTCGACCGTCTCGGCCACCGCGTCGACGGCGAACAGCACCCGGCGCACCGGCTCGGCCGGGTCGCCGCAGACCAGGCCGACGGCGTCCCAGTCCTGGGCGAGGCCGGGCGGGTAGGCGGCCTCGAGGGCGGCGGTGACGTCGGCCAGCGTCGGCGGGGGGTGCGCGCTCACGCCGCTACACCTACCAGGGCCGCGGCCAGTGCCTCGACCAGGAGCGCCACGCGGGCCGGCTCCCGCACCGCGACGCGCAGGTGGTCCGGCCCCAGACCCGGGAAGGTGTCGCACCGACGCACCGCGATCCCGTTCCGCCGCAACCGTTCCCGGACCACGGCGCCCCGGCCCGCGGGCAGCCGGAGCAGCAGGTAGGGCGCCACGCCGGGCAGCACCTCGACGCCCGGGACCGTCGCCAGGGCGGCCGCCTGCGTGCGGCGGTGCTCCGCCAGCTCCGCGGCCGCCCGCGCCGCCCCGGCCACCGCGGCGGGCTCGGAGCAGGCGGTCACCGCCTCCAGGCCCAGCGTGCCGACCGGCCAGTGCGGCCGCGGCGCCGCCAGCCGCGCGAGCAGGGCGGGGTCGCCGAGCGCATAGCCGGCGCGCAGCCCGGCGAGCGCCCACGTCTTGGTCAGCGAGCGCAGGACGAGCAGCCCCGGCAGGCGCTCCCCCGCCAGCGACTCAGGCTCGCCCGGCACGGCGTCGGCGAAGGCCTCGTCCACGACCAGCACCCGGCCGGGCCGGGCCAGGGCCCGCAGGTCGGCGGCGGGGTGCAGCACGCCCGTCGGGTTCGTCGGGTTCCCGACGACGACCAGGTCGGCCTCCTCCGGCACGGCGGCCGGGTCGAGCCGGTGTCCCTCCGCCTCCGCGGTGAGCACGTGCCCCACCGGCAGGCCCGCGCCGCGCAGGGCGGCCTCCGGCTCGGTGAACCCCGGGTGCACGACGACCGGGCGGTGCGGCCGCAGCGCGGGGAGCAGCGCGAACCCCTCCGCGCTGCCCGCGAGCACCAGCACCTCCTCGGGTTCCCGGCCGTGCCGCCGGGCGACGGCCTCGCGGGCGCGGCGGTCGTGCTCGGCCGAGGGGTAGCGGGCCAGGTCGTCCAGGGCGGCCGCGAGCCGCGCCCGCAACCAGGCCGGCGGGGCGTCCCCCCGGACGTTGACGGCGAAGTCGACGAGCCCCGGCGCGGCCTCCGCGTCGCCGTGATGACGCAGGGGATGACGCAGGGTGTCCGGATCGGGACCCGGGGCGACCGGGCGCGAACCGGACACAGTGGTCTTGATCTCCTCCGGCCGCTCCGGGACACCCTCCATACCGACGCACCCTACGGTGACGGGGTGCATGTCAGTTTCGTCTGTACCGGCAACATCTGCCGCTCCCCGATGGCGGAGAAGGTGTTCCGCGCCGCGCTCGACGACGCCGGTCTGGCGGCCGAGGTCGCGGTGACCAGCGCGGGGACGGGCGGCTGGCACGTCGGCGAGCCGATGGACCCGCGGGCGGCCGAGGTCCTCGAGCGGCACGGCTACGACACCGCCCACAGGGCCCGCCAGATCGACTCGCACGTGCTCTCCGCCGACGTGATCGTCGCCCTCGACCACGGTCACCGCCGCGCCCTGCGCGACTCCGTCCCCGAACCGGACCGGGTGGTGATGCTGCGCTCCTTCGATCCCGACTCCTCCGACGACGCCGAGGTCCCCGACCCCTACTACGGCGGCCCGGACGGCTTCGACGAGGTCCTCCGCATGATCGAGGCCGCGGTCCCGGGCCTGCTGGAGCGGGTCCGCAAGGAGCTCTGAGGGCCCGCGTGCCCGGGGAGGCGCTCGCCGCGGTCGGGCTGGACCCGCGGGCCGTGGGGGGCGGCGGGGTCCGGCGGGTGACCCTGCCGGACGGGCGGGCCGCCGTCGTCAAGCGGGACCCGTCCGTGCCGGCCGAGGCCGCGGGCCTGCGGTGGCTCGCCGTGCCCGGCGGTCCGCCCGTGCCCGAGGTGTACGCCGCCGACGCGGAGTGGCTGGTCACCCAGGAGGTGCCGGCCGGTTCGGCGTCCGCGGTCGCCGCCGAGGAGTTCGGCCGGCGCCTGGCGGCCCTGCACGACGCCGGCGCGCCCGACTTCGGTGCTCCCCCACCCGGCGGCCCGGCCGACGCGTGGATCGGCGCGACCGGGATGCGCAACGAACCGGGCGACTCCTGGCCGGAGTGGTACGCCGAGCACCGGATCCTGGCGTACGTGCGACGCGCCGACCTGCCGGACACCGCGGTGTTCGACGAGGTGTGCGCCCGGCTGCCGGAGCTGGCCGGGCCGCCGGAGCCGCCGGCGCGGCTGCACGGCGACCTGTGGTCGGGCAACGTCCTGTGGTCCGTCGAGGGCGCGTGGCTGATCGACCCGGCGGCGCACGGCGGGCACCGAGAGACCGACCTGGCGATGCTGGCGCTGTTCGGCCTGCCGCACCTCGAGCGGGTCCTGGCCGGCTACGACGAGACCGCTCCGCTGGCCGAGGGCTGGCGGTCCCGGGTGCCGCTGCACCAGCTGTTCCCGCTGCTCGTGCACACGGTGCTGTTCGGCGGCGGCTACGCGAGCCGGGCGTCGGCGGCCGCGCACGCCGCCCTCCGCGCCGTCTGACCGCCCGAATGTCGCGCTGTGGAACCAGAATGCGGCCAGAGCGACCAGAAAGTCGCGTCAGGGAGCCATGACGCGCGCGGTCTCAGCGCCAGTCGTCGATCACGAACGCGTCCTCGTGGTCGTACCCGGGCTCGTTGGGCGCGTGCATCGTGACGCCCGGGACGTCCGTGGCGAAGCCCTTCGCGACGAGGAGCCGGTACGCGCGGTGGCGGGCGGTGTTGACCCCGACCACGAGCCGCTGGGCCCCGATCGCCGCGGCGTGGGCCAGGCAGGCGTCGACGAGCGCGGCGAAGTCCGCCCGCGCGCCCGGCCGGACCAGCCCGACCTTCACGTACGCCACGCCCGAGCCCGCCTCGGACCCGGGCCCGTCGTGCACCACGGCCACCCCGGTGGGCGCCGCGGCCGGGCCGACCAGCACGACCTCGCCGATCTTCTGGTCCAGCACGCCCGCGATCTCGCCGCCCAGGTCGAGGCCGGGGTACACCGCGCCGGCGAGCCGGGCGGCCGCGGCGGTGAGGACCTCCCGGTCGACGGCCGACCCGTAGGTCGAGTCGACGGCCGGCCGCGCGGCGGGCACCGGGCGGGACATCAGCGCGGTGAGGAACCGCGGCCAGTACCCGAAGCGCTGGTAGAGCCGGTGGTGGCGGGGGCTGTGCGCGAAGGTGAAGAGCCCGCGGTGGGTGACCCCCCCTTCCCGCAGCACCCCGTCGGCCGCGCCGAAGAGCCGCGACCCGACGCCGCGGTCCCACAGCTCCGGCTCCACCGACAGCGGCCCGACGAACCCGACGCTCCCCCACCGCGTGACGAACACCGAGCCCTGCAGCCCCGTGTCGGCGAACGCGCCGAGCGCCACGACGTGTCCCGCGGCCCAGCGGGTGCGCACGATCTCGGCGTCCCGCTGGTCGTCGCCGCCGACGAGCGCGGCGAAGGCCCGCCGCTGGATCCGGTCGGCCGCGTCGAGGTCCTGCTCGCCCAGCGGGCGGATCTCCGGCTCCCCCCGCCGGGGCGTGCGTGGAACCATGCGCGAACGATGCACGCGCACCTGGCCCGCGGGAAGGGGATCGGTGCCCCGTTCAGCCGGACGTGCGCTCCGCCTCGACGACCGGTGCGTCCTTGAGCTCGGCGAGCGAGTCGTCGATCGCGGCGGCCAGGATGTCGACGTCCGGCAGGGCGTCACGGTCCGCGGTGAGTCCGTAGCAGACGGTGCCGTCGTAGGAGGTCACGCCGATGGCGACCGCCTGTCCGTGGGCCAGCGGGACGACCGGGTACATGTCCCGCATCCGGGCGCCCATCGCGTAGAGCGGGCGCGGCGGCCCCGGCACGTGCGTGACGACGACGTTGAACAACCGCGAGGAGAGCCGGGAGGACAGCCGGGCGCCCATCTGGTGCACGGTCGGGGTGGCCAGCCCGGCCAGCCCGACGACGGCGGTGGTGCCCGCCGAGCGGCCGAACCGCTTGCGCGCCTCCATCTGCGCCGCGATCGACCGCAGCCGCCCGACCGGGTCCTCGATCCCCACCGGCAGCTCCACGAAGACCGCGGAGATCTGGTTGCCCGCCACGGCGGCCCCGCTGCGGCCGCGCACGCTCACCGGCACCATCGCGCGCACCACGGAGTCCGGGAAGATCGCCTCGCCGCGGCTGATCAGCCAGCGCCGCAGCGCCCCCGCCACCACCGCGAGGACGACGTCGTTGACCGAGCCGCCGCCCGCGCCGTGCCGCCGGCGGATCACCCGGTGCTCGAACAGCGAGGTCCGGGCCATCCCGAAGCGGCGCTGCTCGCCGATGGGCGCGTTGAGGGCGCCGACCGGGCGGCCGTGGCGGGCGGTGCGCACGGCGTCGGCCAGCCCGCCCAGCGAGCGCCGGACCGACGACGCCGCCTGCCGCAGGTCCGCGGCCGAGCGCGCGACGGCGTCGACCGCGCTGCGGGGGCGCAGCATGTTCTCCACGACCGCCGAGGCCGCCAGCTCCAGGCCCGTCGGCTCCCGGGCGGGCCGCCAGTCGTCCGGGTCGACGTGCCGCGGCTTCGGCGTGGTGTCGAGCAGGACGGCGCCGATGTCCATCGACGCCAGCCCGTCGACCATCGCGTGGTGGGTCTTGGTGACGACCGCGAGCCGGTGCCCCTCGAACCCCTCGACCAGGTAGATCTCCCACAGCGGGCGGGACCGGTCGAGCTGGCGGGACAGCAGCCGCCCCACCAGCTCGCGCAGCGCCACGTCCGAGCCAGGCGCGGGCAGCGCCGAGCGCCGCACGTGGTAGCTCAGGTCGAAGTCGGGGTCGTCGACCCACACCGGCAGCCCGAGCCGCCCCGGCACCTCGCGCACCTTCTGCCGGTACCGCGGCACCAGGGCGAGCCGGTCGCCGATGAGCCGGACGAAGGCGTCGACGTCGAACGCCCCGTCCGACCCGGTCTCGAAGGTCATCACCCCGCCGACGGTCATCGCCGTCGTGCGCTCCTCCATGAACAGGAACGAGGCGTCCAGGGGCGACAGGCGCTCGGGCACGGGAGGAACCCTAGCCACGGGTGGTCAGGGCCGGCTCACCACACGCCCTCTGCCCGCCAGCCCCGCAGCGGCATGCCCGACGCGCCGTGCTCGCCGAGCTTCACGCCGAGCATCTGGTGCAGCTGGATGTTGTCGAGCTCGAACCCGAGCCGGCACGCGGCCATGTACAGCCGCCACACGCGGGCCCGGCCGATCCCGACCTCGGCGACGGCCTCGTCCCAGTGCTGTTCGAGGTTGCCGCCCCAGTCCCGCAGGGTCAGCGCGTAGTGCTCGCGCAGGTTCTCCTCGTGCCGGATCTCGAAGCCCGCGTCGTTCATCTCGGTCATCAGCAGGCCGGGCGACTCGAGCTGGCCGTCCGGGAACACGTACCGGCCGATGAACGGGTCGACCTTGCGCTTGTTCACCGTGTGCGGCTGGGTGATGCAGTGGTTGAGCAGCCGGCCCTGCGGGCGGAGCTTCCCGTACAGGAAGCGGAAGTAGGAGCCGAGCTGCTTCTTGCCGATGTGCTCGGTGAGCCCGATGGAGCTGACGGCGTCGAACCCGGTCTCGGGGACGTCCCGGTAGTCGAGGTGCCGGACCTCGGCGAACTCCTCGAGGCCCTCGCGCCGGATCGCCTCCTGCGCCCACTCGGCCTGGTTCCTCGACAGCGTGACGCCCAGCGCGTGCACGCCCGTGCGGGCCGCGTGCCGGACCATTCCGCCCCAGCCGCAGCCGACGTCGAGCAGCCGCATCCCGGGCTCGAGCGCGAGCTTCCGCGCCACCAGGTCGTACTTGGCCTCCTGCGCCTCCTCCAGCGTCGCGTCCGGACGGGGGTAGGCGGCGCAGGTGTAGGTCATGGACGGCCCGAGCACCCACTCGTAGAACCGGTTGGACACGTCGTAGTGGTGCGAGATCGCCTGGCTGTCCCGGAACTTCGAGTGCAGCCGCCCGCGGGGCCGCGCCTCGAGCTCCGGCGGGGCGGGCCGGTACTTCAGCCACACCGGGCCGACGGTGGCGAGCAGCCGCGCGAAGTCCCCCTTCGAGACCCCGTTCAGCGTGACGTCGGCCAGCGCGGACAGGGCGGTGTAGAGGTCGCCCTCGACGTCGATCTCGCCCGTCACGTAGGCCCGGGCCAGCCCGAGCGTGCCCGGCGCCGACGCCAGCCGCGCCAACGCCCGCGGCGACTCGATGCGCAGGGCGACCTCGGCGTCGTCCGGACCGGACTTGCTGCCGTCGTAGGCGACCAGACGGATGGGCGCATCCGCCCCGATGACGTGCCCGAACACCTCCGCGACCCGCATGCTCACGCTCCCCCTCCGACCTTCGTGTACAGATCCGGCAGCCGCCCCGCCGGGTCGTAGCGCTCCTTCACGGCCCGGTACGCCGGTCCGTTGTAGCGCTCCCAGAACTCCTCCCGCCCGTAGTGGACGGTCGAGTAGAGGCTCTTGTGGCCGTCCAGGTCGGCCACGAGCTTCTCGACGAACCGGTTGTGCTCCTCACCGTCCGCGCCCACCGGCACGGACGACCAGAAGCCGACGTTCACGTACGGCGTGCGCGGCTCCATCGGGTAGAGCGGCCAGGTGCGCTCCCCCCGCAGCTGCAGCGGGCAGAGCCACACCGGCGCGATCCCCACGTGCTCGTGGAACGCGGCGAGGAACTCCGGCAGCCGGGGCGTCGGGATCTCGACGTCCTGGATCACCATCTCCTCCTCGGGCCGGCCGAGGGCGCGCCGCACCGCGTTCGACGCCTGGTAGCGCTGGTCGAGCGCGACGAGCCTGCGGTACACGTCGGACCGGCGGTAGCGCTTCGGCCACACGCGACGGACGGCGGGCACCTGCACGCCGAAGGCGCGGGAGCACCAGAACCAGTCGGTGTCCCACCGCCACAGGTAGTCCTGCACGGTGAGGTGGTCGACCGGGCGCCGCTGCAGGGAGCGGTAGTACACGTCCATACCGGTGTAGTCGGAGACCTGCGCGCCCGGCGTGGGGGCGTCGACGAACCGCCCCACGCTGACGTAGTGCTCGCGGTCGGAGAACACCGTGCCGTCGACGAAGTCCGCGCGCCCGTCCGGCCGCGCCGCCTCGGCCAGCGCGGCCGTGGCCTCCTCGGCGGTGCGGAAGCGGTGGTGGGTGAGCCGGACGTAGGGCTTCACCGGCTGCAGCTCGATGCGCAGCCGCAGCGCGTAGCCGAGCGTGCCGTAGGAGTTGGCGAAGGCGGCGTAGAGGTCCGCGTGCTCGGTGTGCGGCGCGGCGGTGACCAGCTCGCCCCCGGGCGTGAGGACGTCCATCTCCAGCACGGACTCGTGCGGCAGGCCGTGCCGGAAGGAGGTCGACTCGATGCCGAGCCCGGTGACCGCACCGCCGAGGGTGATCGTCTTGAGCTGGGGCACGACCAGCGGCATCAGCCCGTGCGGCAGGGTCGCCGCGACCAGGTCCTCGTAGGTGCACATGCCCTGGACGTCGGCGGTCCGCGCGTCCCGGTCGACCTCGATCACGCCGGCGAGCCCGGAGGTGTCGAGCAGCACCGAGTGCGCGGCGGGCGTGCCGAACCGGAACAGGTTCGAGGTGCGCTTGCCGAGCCGCACGGGGGTGCCGGCCGGGACCGCGCGATAGGCCCGGACGAGCTCCGCGACGGTGGCGTCGTGCCGCCGCCGGGCCTCCGACGCCGCCCGCGAACCCGACCCCGGACCCGCCGCCGACCCCGTCCCCGCCCGCTCGACCGTGCTCACCCGGCCACGCTAACGCCGGATCGCTCCCCCGTCAGGGCTTTGCACGGGGTCCTGCGTCACTCACCTGGCGGACGAGCGCGGCGAAACGGACCGATCACCCACGCCGGCGGGAGGCGACGAGCTTCGGCAGCGCCGGGATGCCGGTGAGCGGCTGGTAGGCCTCGCCGGCGGCGGTGAGTCCCGCGTACTCGTCGTCCGTCAGCCGGATCTCCGCCGCGGCGACGTTGCTCTCGACCTGCTCGACGCTCGACGCCCCCGGGATCGCGACGACGTTCGGCGGGTGCACGACCCAGGCCAGGGCGATCTGCGACGGCGTGGCGTCGTGCGCCGAGGCGACGTCGCGCAGGGTGTCCAGCAACGGCTTCGCGGCGTCGAGGTTCTCCGGGAGGAACATCGCGTTGGCCGCGCGCACGCCGTTGGTCGGGCGGTGGTCGCGGTCGTAGCGGCCGGACAGCAGGCCCTGCGCCAGCGGGCTGTAGCCGATCACCACGTGCCCGGTGCGCTGCGCCCAGGGCAGCATCTCGGCCAGCGGGTCGCGGTGCACCAGGCTGAACTGCACCTGGTTGGACAGCAGCTTCGTGCCGAGCCGCGCCTCCGCGGACTTCCAGCGGGCCGACTTGTAGTTGGACACCCCGACGTCCCGGACCACCCCCACGTCGCGCAACGCCTGCATCCCGCGCATGGTGGTGCCGTCGCCGACCACCGGGTTCGGCTGGTGCACCTGGTAGAGGTCGAGGGTCCGCACGCCCAGCCGCTGGGCGCTCGCCACCCCCCGCTGCTGCACCACCGCCGCCGTCGGCAGCACCGGGAAGATCTTGGTGGCGACCACGACGTCGTCCGTCCCGCCGGTCTCCGCCAGGGCCCGGCCGAGGATGCGCTCGGAGCGGCCGAACCCGTAGACCTCGGCGGTGTCGAAGACCGTGACGCCCAGCTCGCGGGCCCGGGCGACGATCCGGCCGGCCTCCCGCTCGTCGTACCCGCCGCCGTAGCCCCACTCCTTGGACCCGAACTGCCAGGTCCCGAGCCCGATCACGGAGTACGGCTTCTGCGTTCCGAGGTTCTCCACATGGCGCATGGCCCCAGTGTGCCCACGTGCCGCCGCGGCCCCGTGGACGAACTCAGTGGGCCCTCAGGAACCGGCCGGGTCTCCTACCGGTGCTCGTCGAGGAAGGCGTCGAGCGCCGGCCAGGTCGTCGTCCGCGCCCTGCGCCCGGTGAGCACGCCGAGGTGCCCGCCCGGCGCGGTCTCGAAGCGCACCTCGGGGGCGCCGGACAGCAGCGGGACGGCGCGGCGGACCGCGCGCAGCGGGGCGATGACGTCGTCCCGCCCGCCCACGACCAGGACGGGCACCTTCACCGAGGCCAGCGACACCCGCCGCCCCGCCAGCGCGAGGCTGCCGGCGGCGAGGTCGTTGCTGCGCAGGAAGAGATGGAAGAGCTGGCCGAACACCCGGCCCGGGTAGCCGTGCATGTTGCGCATCATGTGGTCGACGGCCTCGATCTGGGCGAGGGTGTCGCGGTCGTCGAGCCGGGACAGGACCGCCAGCGGCTTCGTGATCATCTTGTCCACCGTGGTCAGCTGGAACACGGTGCTCACGAGCGGCGCCGGCCAACTGCCCACCGCCCGGTAGAGCGCCGACACCGCCCGCCCGCCGGCCACCTCCGCGAGCGGGCGCAGCGGCGCGACCAGGGGCACCGCGGTGACGTCCACGGGGCTGCCGATCGCCGCGACCGCACGCACCGGCAGCGGCTCCCCCGCCTCCTCGGCCGCGGCGAGCGCGAGCAGGCAGAACAGCCCGCCGAGCGACCAGCCCACCAGGTACAGCGGCTCGTCGGTGTGCTCGGCGACCCGCCGGACCGCCCGCGGCACCACGTCGTCGACCCAGTGCTCGATGCCCAGCCTGCGGTGCCCGAACGCGATCGGCCCGTAGTCCACGAGGTACACCGGCCGGCCCTCGCCGAGCAGGTGCTCGACCAGCGAGCAGTCCCGGCGCAGGTCGTAGGCGAAGTCCGGGGCGCCCAGCGGCGGGACCAGCAGCACGGCGGGCCCCGCGGGCGGCACCCCCGGCAGCGGGTCGTAGCGGTACAGCGTGCCGCCCGGGTCCCGGGCGACCTCGGTGCGCGCCATGCGGCGCAGGTCGGCGACCCCGCCGGCGACCGTCCGGTCCCAGGCGTTGGCGGCGGCGGCACGCAGGCGGGAACCGAGCTCGTCGGACAGCGCACGGAGCACGACGGCAGCCTACGGCCCGCGCGGGCCGCGGACGGCCCGCGGGGTTACCGACGAGTATGTGAGACTCCCCGTCATGCAGCGCGACATCTTCGACGCCGAACACGACGCGTTCCGCGACCTCGTCCGCACCTTCCTCGAGAAGGAGGTCGTCCCGCACCACGCCCGGTGGGAGAAGGACGGACAGGTCGACCGCGAGATCTGGCTCTCCGCCGGCAAGGCCGGCCTGCTCGGCACCGACGTCCCCGAGGAGTTCGGCGGCGGCGGCACCCCCGACTTCCGCTACAACGCCGTCGCCCTCGAGGAGATCACCGCGGCCGGTACCAGCGGCCTGGGCTTCCCCCTGCACAACGACGTCGTCGCGCCCTACCTGCTCCGCCTGGCGAACGACGAGCAGAAGCAGCGCTGGCTGCCCGGCTTCTGCTCGGGCGAGATCATCACGGCCATCGGCATGACCGAGCCCGGCACCGGCTCGGACCTGCAGGGCATCGCGACGCACGCCAGGAAGGACGGGGACGACTGGATCCTCAACGGCGCCAAGACCTTCATCACCAACGGCATCCTCGCCGACCTGGTGATCGTGGTCGCCAAGACCGACCCCGAGGCCGGCGCCCGCGGCTTCTCGCTGCTGTGCGTGGAGCGCGGCATGCCGGGCTTCGAGCGCGGCCGCCGGCTGGAGAAGGTCGGCATGAAGGCGCAGGACACGGCGGAGCTGAGCTTCACCGACGTCCGGGTGCCCGCCGCCAACGTCCTCGGCGAGGTGGGGCAGGGCTTCATCTACCTGATGCAGAACCTGGCCCAGGAGCGGCTGTCGATCGCCGTCGGCGCGGTGGCCGGCGCGGCCGCGGCGCTCGGGATGACGCTGGAGTACACGAAGGAGCGCAAGGCCTTCGGCCGCGCGATCGCGAACTTCCAGAACACCCGCTTCGAGCTCGCCGAGATGGACACCGAGATCGACGTGACCCGGACCTACGTCGACCGCTGCCTCGAGGAGCACGTGGCCGGCAAGCTCTCGGTCGCCGACGCGGCCAAGGCCAAGTGGTGGGCCACGGACCTGCAGAAGCGCGTGGTCGACCGGTGCCTGCAGCTGCACGGCGGCTACGGCTACATGATGGAGTACCCGATCGCCAAGGCCTTCGTCGACTCGCGCGTGCAGTCCATCTACGGCGGCACGAACGAGATCATGAAGGAGATCATCGGACGGGCCCTCATCGGCTGAAACGAGGGCGCCCCGGCGCGGGTGAGCCGGACGTGAACGGGTAGAAAACCCCCTATGGCCTTCCGGTTGACGCCGCAGGAGCGCGGCTTCTACCCGCTCTTCACCCGCGCCGCGGAGAACATCGTGGTCGCGGCGAACGAGCTCTACGCCCTCGTCCAGGCCCCGGCCGACGAGCGGGCCGCGATCGCGAAGCGGGTGAAGGACGCCGAGAACGCGGGTGACGAGGTCACCCACGAGATCCTGGTGAAGCTGAACTCGGTGTTCGTCACCCCGTTCGACCGCGAGGACATCTACCGGCTGACCTCCTCCCTCGACGACGTCGTCGACGCCATCGAGGAGGCGGCGGACCGGATCGTGCTCTACCGGCTGGAACGGCTGCCCGCGGGCATCGCCATGCAGGTGGACGTCCTGTGCCGGGCGGCGGCCGCGACCGCCGAGGCGATGCCGCGGCTGGAGAAGATGGCCCAGCTGCGGGACTACTGGATCCACGTGAACTCGCTGGAGGACGAGGCCGACGAGGCCTACCACGCCGTGCTGGCCGGCCTGCTGTCCCCGGACGAGGCGATCACGGATCCCGCCGCGGTGCTGGAGGTCATCAAGCTCAAGGAGGTCGTCGACACCCTCGAGGAGGCCGCGGACGCCTTCGAGACGGTGGCCAACACCGTCGAGAGCATCGCGGTCAAGGAAGCCTGATGCTCCTCGCGGCGGTCCTCGTCGTCATCGCCGTGGCGGTGGTGTTCGACTACACCAACGGCTTCCACGACGCGGCGAACGCCATCGCCACCTCGGTGGCCACCCGGGCGCTGTCCCCCCGGGTCGCGCTGCTGATGGCGGCGGTCATGAACCTGGTCGGCGCCCACCTCGGCACGGAGGTCGCGTCCACCGTCGGCAGCGGGATCATCGAGGCGCCCCAGGGCATGGCCGGGCTGGCCGTGGTGCTGGCCGCCCTGGTCGGCGCGATCATCTGGAACCTCGTCACCTGGTGGTTCGGCCTGCCGAGCTCCTCCTCGCACGCCCTGATCGGCGGCCTGGTCGGCGCCGCACTGGCCTCCGCGGGCACGGTCAAGTGGGCCGGCGTGCTCGACAAGGTCGTCATCCCGATGATCCTGTCGCCGGTCGTCGGGTTCGTCCTCTCGAGCATCGTCATGATCGTGCTGCTGTGGATCTTCAAGGACAGCAGGCCGACCCGGACCACCCGCGGGTTCCGGATCGCGCAGACGGTCTCGGCGGCCGCGATGGCGCTGGGCCACGGCCTGCAGGACGCCCAGAAGACGATGGGCGTGATCGTGCTGGCCCTCGTGGTCGGCGGCTTCCACCAGGGCAGCGAGGTGCCGTGGTGGGTCGTGCTCATCTCGGCGGGGGCGCTGTCGCTCGGCACCTACGCCGGCGGCTGGCGCATCATGCGGACGCTGGGCCGGCGCATCATCGACCTGGACCCGCCGCGCGGCTTCGCGGCCGAGCTCACCGCCTCGTCGATCCTCTACACGACCGCGTTCGTGTTCGCCGCGCCGATCTCCACCACGCAGACGATCACGTCCTCCATCCTGGGCGTCGGCGCGACGAAGCGGCTGTCGGCGGTCCGGTGGGGCGTGGGCGGCAACATCGCCGTGGCCTGGGTACTGACCCTCCCGGCCGCGGCGCTCTGCGCGGCGTTGGCCTTCTGGCTGATCCACCCGCTCGTCACCTGACGCGGCCGGCTCACCCGATCCCGGTCGAGGCCTTCAGCCGGGCCCGCTCCGCGTCGACCTCGTAGTCCGGCGGCGGGAACTGCGGGGCGAGGTCGTCGAGGGTCTCGGCCAGCAGCGCGGCCACCGCCCAGTTCCGGTACCACTTGCGGTCGGCGGGCACGACGTACCACGGTGCGACGTCGGAGTCGCAGTGCTCCAGCGCCGCGGCGTAGGCCTCCTGGTAGGCGGGCCACTTCTCGCGGGCGTCGAGGTCGCCGGGGTTGTACTTCCAGCGCTTCTGCGGGTCGTCGAGCCGGGCGAGCAGCCGCTCCGCCTGCTCCTGCGGCGAGATGTGCAGCATGCACTTGAGGATCGTGACGCCCTGGCCGGACAGCTCCCGCTCGAACTCGGCGATCGCCCCGTAGCGGGCCCGCCAGACCTCCTCCGGCACCAGGTCGTCCACCCGCGCGACCAGCACGTCCTCGTAGTGCGAGCGGTCGAAGACGCCGATCCGCCCGGGCACCGGGACCTGCCGGCGGATCCGCCACAGGAAGTCGTGCGCCCGCTCCTCCTCGGTGGGCTTCTTGAAGGAGGCGACGTGCACGCCCTGCGGGTTGACCATCCCGAGCACGTGCCGGATGGTCCCGCCCTTGCCCGAGGTGTCCATGCCCTGCAGGACGAGCAGCACCGCGCGTCTCCCGCCCGCGGTGCCCTCCGCGAAGAGCGCCTCCTGCCGGGAGTCGAGCCGCGCGCCGAGGTCCTCCATCGCCAGCGCGGCGTCGGCCTTGTCCCGCGGGCCGAGCGGGCGCCCGCGGGGGTCGATGGCCGACAGGTCGACGGGCCCGGGTGCCACCCGGAAGGTCTCGCGCGCGGTCGCCATGGCGGAACCCTACGGGTCCGGCGGCGCGGGGATCACTCCCCGAAGGCCGGGCGGGCCGCGGACCCGGCGCCGCCGAAGGCCAGGTCGCGGCGGTCCAGGGAGCCCACCACCACCGCGCGCAGGGCCTCCAGCACGCCGAGCGAGGCGGGATCGGCCAGCGCGTAGTAGACGACCGAGCCCTCGCGGCGCACGGTCACCAGGTCCGCGTGCCGCAGGACGGCCAGGTGCGAGGACAGCGTCGAGGCAACGGCCCCGGTCCGCGCGCGCAGGTCCGCGACCGAGCGCTCGCCGTCGGCCAGCAGCTGCAGGATCCAGATGCGATCCGGGTGCGCCATCGCCTTGGCGACGTCGGCGAGCACCTGCCGCGACCGCGCCGCCCCCTGCAGCTCCGGCGTCGAATCGGTCTGCGGGAACACCTTCGTACCCCTCCTTCACGCCACGACCGGCACCGCCTCCGGCCCCCTGCGCCGGACGCGTGGTCCGGTCCGCCCTCGGGGCGGAGCAGGGTTCCGGGGGGTTCCCGGCCGGTCACGGAGGGAAACCGGCGGCCGCGCACGATCGGGCGACCGGCCGAGGCGGCCTGCTCGCCTGCACGGTCGGCGGACGACCGCGGCAGGGTCAGCGGGTCCCGACGGGCACGACGAGCGGGGTGCCGGCGACGGGATCGGGGATGACCCGGGCCTCCAGCCCGAAGACCTCGCGCAGCAGCGGTTCGGTGATCACCTCGGCCGGTCGGCCCTGCGCGACGATCCGGCCGGCCTTCATCGCCACGAGCCGGTCGGCGTAGCGAGCGGCCAGGTTGAGGTCGTGCAGCACCATCACGACCGTGCGGCCGCGCTCGTGGTGCAGCCGCTCCACGAGCTCCAGCACCTCCACCTGGTGCGCGAGGTCGAGGAAGGTGGTCGGCTCGTCGAGCAGCAACAGGTCGGTGCCCTGGGCGAGGGCCATCGAGATCCAGGCGCGCTGGCGCTGTCCGCCGGAGAGCTCGTCGACCGGCCGCTCGGCGAGGTCGGAGATGCCGGTCCAGGCGAGGGCCTCGGCCACGGCCTCCTCGTCGTCGCCCGACCACTGCCGGTACCAGGCCTGGTGCGGGTGGCGGCCGCGGGCGACGAGGTCGCCGACGGTGAGCCCCTCGGGCGCGGTGGGCGCCTGCGGCAGCAGGCCGAGCACGGTCGCGACCTGCTTCGTCGGCATCTCGTCGATCTTGCGCCCGTCCAGCAGCACGTGCCCGCGGCTCGGCGTGAGGAGCCGTCCGAGGGCGCGCAGGAGGGTCGACTTGCCGCAGCCGTTGGGCCCGATCACCGCGGTCACCGTGCCCTGCAGGACGTCGAGGTCCAGCTCGTCGACGACGACGCGCTCGCCGTAGCCGAGCCGGACGCCCTCGGCCCGCAGTCGCACCCGCGTGCCGTCGGGCGCGACGGGGGCCTGCGTGTCCTCGACCAGGGCGGTGTCGGCGTCCGGTGTCATGCGCGGGCCTCCCGGCCTTGTCTCACGAGCAGGTAGAGCAGGTACGGGGCGCCGAGCACGGCGGTCACGACGCCGACGGGCAGCTCCACGCCGCCGAAGGCCGTACGCGCGAGGAGATCGGCGAGGACGGTCAATGCGGCGCCGATCAGCAGCGAGGCGCCGACGGGCGGGCGCGCGGAGCCGACCAGACGCTGGGCGATCTGCGGCGACACCAGGGCCACGAAGGCGATCGGGCCGGCCGAGGCGGTGGCCACGGCGGCCAGCACGACCGCCACCAGCAGCAGCAGGCTCCGGGAACGGTCCACGCGCACCCCCAGCCCGCGCGCGGTGTCGTCGCCGTACTGCAGCGCGCCCATCACGAACGACAGCACCAGGGCGGCCGGCACCAGGACGAGCAGGGCGAGCCCGACGGGCACCACGTGCTCCCAGCCCCGGGCGTTGAGGCTGCCGTTGACCCAGACCGTGGCCCGCGCGGCCTCGTGGACCTGCGCCACGATCAGCAGCCAGTTCACGACGGCCACCAGCATCGCGTTGATGCCGATGCCGACGAGCACCAGCCGGAAGCCCTGGATGCCCTTCCGCCACGCCAGCCCGTAGATCACGATCGCCGCGAGCAGGCCGCCGGCCAGCGCCGCGATCGGCAGCCCGACGGCGGCGAGCATGCCGACCAGGCCCGCGCCGCCGAGGACGATCAGGGTGACGGCGGCGGCACTGGCGCCCCAGGTGATGCCGATGATGTCCGGGCTCGCCAGCGGGTTGCGGGCGATCGACTGCATGATCGCGCCGGAGACCGCGAGCGCGCCGCCGACGAGCAGGCCGGTCAGCGACCGGGGCAGCCGCAGCTCCAGGATGATGAACCGCTGGCTCGCGTCGCCGCCGCCGAACAGCGTGGCGAGCACGTCCGGGATGCCGATCGGGAACTCGCCGCGGCCCACGTTGAGCGCCACCGCGAGCACGAGCACGACCAGCGACACCCCGAGGACCAGCACGTTGCGCGGGCGCCACACCCCGGAGACCGGCCCGCGGCGGAACGGGCGGCGGCCGGGGACGCGCTCCAGGACCTCCCGGGCCGCGGGGTCGAGCGTCGGCCGGACGGGTGCGGCCATCAGAGGGTCACCAGCTTCCGGCGACGCACGAGCGCGATGAAGAACGGCGCGCCCACCAGGGCCAGGACGATGCCGACCTGCAGCTCGCCGGGCCGGGCGACCAACCGGCCGACCACGTCGGCCGAGAGCAGCAGCACCGCGCCGAGCAGCCCGGAGGCCGGGAGCAGCCACCGGTGGTCCGGCCCGGTGAAGGCCCGCACGACGTGCGGCACCACCAGCCCGACGAAGCCGATCGGCCCGCAGGCCGCGGTCGCCCCGCCGGCGAGCAGCGTGATCGCGACGATCCCGAGCACGCGGGTGCGGCGGACGGACTGCCCGAGCGAGCGGGCGACGTCCTCGCCGAGGGACAGCGCGTTGAGCGCCGGCGCCGTGGCGAGCGCGATCAGCGCGCCGACCGCGATGAACCACACGACCTGCCCGGCGACGGCGGTGTCCCGGCCGGTCAGCGAGCCGACGTTCCAGAACCGGTAGGCGTCGAGCGTGTCGGTGTCGATCA
Organism: Pseudonocardia lutea; assembly: GCF_042658055.1. NCBI lineage: Bacteria > Bacillati > Actinomycetota > Actinomycetes > Pseudonocardiales > Pseudonocardiaceae > Pseudonocardia > Pseudonocardia lutea. Next base: position 13,569 of record NZ_JBHSQK010000027.1, on the reverse strand, counting down.
GGATGATCGCCGAGACCAGGCCGCTGAGCAGGAAAGACAGGGCGGCGCCCGCGAGGGCGAGGCTCACCGGCGTCGGGCCGCCGCGGCCGCCCGAGGAGCCGAGCAGGAACACCGCGACGCTCGCGACCATCGCCCCGGCGAAGGCGAACCAGACGTAGCCGAACAGCGTGGTCACGCCGAACACGTAGATGCCGACGACCACGAAGAACGCCGCGCCCATGTTCACGCCGAGCAGGCCGGGATCGGCGAGCGGGTTGCGGGTGTGCCCCTGGATCAGCGCGCCCGCGAGGCCGAGCGCGGCCCCGACCAGCACGCCGAGCACGGTCCGCGGGATCCGCAGCGAGCGGATCACGATGTCGTCCTCGGTGCCGGTCGGCGCGACCAGTGCGCTCCAGACGTGCGGGAGCGGGATGACCTTGGTGCCGAACGCGATGCTGGCGAGCACCGCCAGCACCAGGAGTACACCGAGCACGCCGAGGCCGGCGAGTCGGCGGCGACGCAGGGACCGCTTCGGCCGGGCGCGCCCGCGCCCTCCCGCGGTCGGCACCACCGGCGCCGATCCGACTGCCACGTCTCGTCCTCCCTGGTCGTGCTCGGTCGTCCTCGGTCGTCCCGGACGGGCGAGGCAGGCCTGATGGTGACCACGGGGTCACCACGGTGCGGGACACCTCAATCGTGGTGAGGCTATCCTTAGCTCGACGGTGCGAAAAGTCCCGGTCCCCTTCCCGTTGATCACACTCACCGGCATCGGGGTCGACGACGGCGGCCGTGAACGACGGGCGGCGGTCGCGGCCGCCGGGTGCTGGGATGGGCCGGTGCGCCGACTGCTGCCGCCGGACCCCGCCGCCGCCGACCTCGCCCCGGAGGACCTGCCGGAGGTCTACGCGTACCCGCCGGACCCGGGCCGCCCGTGGGTCCGGGTCAACTTCGTCTCGAGCCTCGACGGCGCCGTCTCGGTCGACGGCCGTTCCGGCGGCCTGGGCACGCCCGCGGACAAGGCGGTGTTCGGCACGCTGCGCCGGCTCGCCGACGTGGTGCTCGTCGGCGCCGGCACCGCCCGGGCCGAGCGCTACCGCGGGGCCCGCCGGCCCACCCTCGGCCGGGACGTTCCCCCGCCGATCGCCGTCGTCACGGGATCGGCCGCGCTCGAGCCGGACCTCGGGCTGTTCACGGACACGTTCGTGCCGACGATCGTGCTGACCACGGCCGCGGCCCCGCCCGGGCGGCGGGCGACGCTGCGCGAGGCGGGCGCGGAGGTCGTCGAGCTGCCGGACCTGGCCGTGGCGACCCTGCTCGGCGAGCTGGAGCGGCGCGGGATGCGGCGGGTGCTGTGCGAGGGCGGGCCCGGGCTGCACGGCGACCTGATCGCCGCCGGCGCCGTCGACGAGCTCTGCCTCACCCTCTCCCCGCTGCTCGCCGCGGGCGACGCGGGACGCATCGCGCACGGGCCTGCCGGGCGGGCGCCGGAGGGGATGCGGCTCGCCACCGTGCTCGAGGAGGACGGGACGCTGCTGCTGCGCTACGTCCGCGCCGCGGGACGAGACCGGCGCATCCGCCGATCGGGTGATGTGGCGTGAGGCTGCGGGAGCCCGCGTCGTCGGATGCTGTGTACGGCGCCGGACACCGGCGCACCCCACGGTCCTCCGAGGAGTACGCATGAGCAGCACGACCGGCAGCACCACCGGCGGGGCCCCCGCCGCCGCCACCCCGTCGACCTCCGCCGCCGCGGGCACCTCCGGAAGCCCGGGCCGGCTGGCCGAGGAGACCGCGCAGGGCCGGACGACGATCGCCGCCTCGGTCGTCCAGAAGATCGCGGGCATCGCGGCGCGCGAGATCTCCGGTGTCCACTCGATGGGCGGCGGTCTCTCCCGCACGTTCGGCGCGCTGCGCGAGCGCATCCCGGGCGGCGGCACCGGCGCGTCGAACATCGCCGGAGTGCAGGTCGAGGTCGGCGAGAAGCAGGCCGCGGTCGACCTGGACATCGTGGTGGAGTACGGGGTGTCCATCGTGGACCTCGCGCGGGCGGTACGGCGGAACGTGATCACCGCCGTCGAGCGGATGACCGGCCTCGAGGTGATCGAGGTCAACATCGCGGTCAACGACATCCACCTGCCCGACGAGGACGGCCCCGAGGCGCCGCCGGCGCCCGCCACCCCGGCGCCGTCGCGCGTCGAGTGACCGGCGCCGGAGCGAGCGGCCCGCGGGAGTCCACCGACGAGCTCGCCCGCCGCGTCGCCGAGCTCGTGGCCGCGCACCCCGCGGTCGTCCGGCTCGACGGCGGGACGTTCGGCGCCGTCGCCACCCACCTGCCGGGGCACAGGCTCCTCGGTGTCCGGGTCGACGAGCACGGCGGGCCCGTCGAGGTCGCGGTCGTGCTGTCCCTCGCGGCGCCGATCCCGGAGGTCGTGGCGCAGCTGCGGGCCCGGGTGGCGGCGGTGGCGGGCGGGCGGGCGGTGGACATCACCGTCTCCGACGTCGTCGACCCCGGGCCCGGTGCGGCCGGCCCCGTGGCCTCGGTGGAGATCGGCCCGTGACGGAGGGGGCGGAGATCCCCGGGACGTGGACGCGCGAGGAACGGGCGGCCTATCGCGCGTTCGTGCGCGACCACCACCCGGACCGCGGCGGGGACCCCGAGGCCTTCGTCGAGGGGCTGGCCCGCCTCCGGGCGGCGCGGACCGGCGACCCCGCCGGTTCGGACCTCCCGGATCCCGACGCGCGGCGCTACGACGCCCCCGTCGAGATCGTCCCCGACCTGCCACTGGCGGTCCGGATCGTCGTCGCGGCCGTCCGGACCGCCCGCCGCCGGGCCCGCACCCGCGTGGACCGGCCCTTCCCCGATCCCAGCACCGACCCAGATCCAGGAGCGGAACGAGAATGACTGCCACCCAGACCGGCCTGCTGGCAGGTCTCCTGCTCGGTTTGGCCGCCGCCTTCGGCGGGTTCGTCGCCTTCGTCATCGTGCTGGTCCTCGGCGCGGTCGGGCTCGCGGTCGGCCGGTTCCTCGACGGCGAGCTCGACCTGTCCGGCGTGCTCGGCCGGGCCCGCGACAAGTGAGCGCCCCGGCCGAACCGGCCACCGTCGCCCGGCCGCGGGCCGCGCCCGCCCGGCCG
>NZ_JBHSQK010000027.1:0-10397 GCF_042658055.1 Pseudonocardia lutea | reverse complement strand
GGGCCGCTCCCGCCCGGCCGCCCGCCGCGGTCGCCGGACCGCCGGCCCCGGGGACCCGGGCCCCGGCCGAGGTCGCGCTGCCCGCGTGGGCGCCCGACGCCGACGAGCGGGGGGTCCTCGACATCGCGCCGTCCGTGCTGCGCGCGATCGTCGAGCACGCGACGGACCTGGTTCCGGGCACCCTGCACCGCGAGCGCCGGGTGGCCGGCGTCGAGGTCGGCGACGCCGGCCCGCGGGCGCGGATCTCCGCGAGCGGCGACGCCGTCGACGTCCGGCTCGAGCTGACCTGCGCCTACCCCGCCCCGGTGCGCGACACCGTCGCGGCGGTGCGCGCCAAGGTCGCCGAGGAGCTGGAGCGGCTGGCCGGGTACCGGGTCCGCTCGCTCGCCGTCACCGTCTCGGGCCTGCGCGGGGCGACCGGTCCCGCGCAGCCCCGGATCCGATAGGAGGTCCGACGTGCGCGTGCTGCTCCGCACGCTGTCGCCGCTGCTGGGCCTGGCCCTGGCCGCGGTGGGCGTGGTTCTCGTGGTCGAGGTCGTCGCCGCCTGGGTCCGGCCCACCGCGCGCGGCCTCGTCGTGCCGTGGCCGGCCTGGCAGGTGGTGCTCACCCGGCTGAGCTGGTCCGAGCGGCCGGTGGTCGTGGTGTCGATCTGCGTGGCCGTCGTCGGGCTGCTGCTCCTGCTGGTCGCCCTGCTCGCCCGCCGGCACGACGTCCGGCTCACCGCCCCGACCCCCGAGATGACCGTCGCGACCTCGCCCCGGGTGCTGGCCCGGCTGGTCGGGCGCACGGTCCGGGAGTCCGACGACGTCGCGGCGGCGACCGTGAGCGCCTCCGCGCGCAAGGTCGTGGTCCGGGCCGAGGGCTGGCCCGACGCCGACGGCGGGCTCGGCGGGCTGACCGACACCGTCCGCGGCCGGGTCGACGGCCTGCTCGACGCGCTGCCCCTCGCCCGGCGGCCGCGCGTCGCCGTGTCCACCCGCGGCCGGAAGGAACCCCGATGAGCACCACGACGGACACCCCGGACACCCCGGACACCAGGGGCACCAGGGGCACCCCGACCACCGCGGCCGCCCCGCCGCGGCGCGTCCTCCGCAGCTCGCGCAAGGCCGTCGCCCGGTCCGCCGGCGGCGACCGCTTCTGGCTCGCGCTGCTCGGCCTCGTGCTGCTGACCGCGGGCACGCTCGCGGCGCTGCTCGGCTTCGGCGTGTTCGGCGCCGGGCGCGCCGCCCGGCCGCTGCTGGACCCGATGATCGTCGACGCCCTCCGGACACAGCAGCAGCTCTGGCGCTGGGTCGCGATCGCCGCGGGCGTGGTGCTCGTCGTGCTCGGGCTGTGGTGGGCCGTCCGGTCGCTGCGCCCGGAACGCCGCCCCGACCTGCTGCTCGAGGAGAACCCGGACACGACGTTGCTGGTGACCGCCGGGGCCTTCGCCGAGGCCGTCGCGGACCGGGCGGCCGGGCTGCCCGGCGTGGGCAGGGCCCGGGCGCGGATGGTCGGGTCCGCGGGCACCCCGGCGCTGCGGCTCACCGTGTGGGTCACGGACGAGGCCGACGTCGCCGAGGTGTGCCGCCGCCTGGAGAACGAGGTCGTCGCGGAGGCGCGGGACTCGCTCGGCCTCACGCACCTGCCGGTCGCCGTCCGGCTGGAGCTCGACTCCGTCACGCACGCTCCCCGCGTGGCCTGAGCGCTGGTTAGCCTCGACGGCATGACGTCCGACACCGGTCCCCTCCTGTCCGGCCGCACGGCCCTGGTCACCGGCGCGGCGAGCGGGATCGGGGCGGCGATGGCCCGCCGGCTCGCCGCCGACGGCGCCCGCGTGTACGCCGTGGACCTCTCGGCCGACGCGGTGAAGGCGCTGGCCGCCGAGGTCGACGGGATCGAGGCCGTGCCCTGCGACCTCACCGATCTCGACGCCGTCGACGCCCTGCCGGCCGAGGTCGACGTGCTGGTCAACAACGCGGGGCGGCAGCACGTCTCCCCGATCGAGGACTTCGACCCCGAGCTGTTCCACCAGATCCTCACGATCATGCTCGAGGCACCGTTCCGGCTGATCCGCCGCGTGCTGCCGCACATGTACGAGCGGGGCTGGGGCCGGATCGTCAACGTGTCCAGCGCGCACGGGCTCCGGGCCTCGCCCTACAAGTCCGCCTACGTGGCGGCCAAGCACGGGCTCGAGGGACTGTCCAAGGTCACCGCACTCGAGGGCGCGGCGCACGGCGTGACCAGCAACTGCGTCAACCCCGCCTACGTGCGCACGCCCCTGGTGGAGAAGCAGATCGCCGACCAGGCCCGCACCCACGGCATCGGCGAGGACGAGGTCGTCGAGAAGATCATGCTGACCCCCGTCGCGGTGAAACGGCTGATCGAGCCGGACGAGGTCGCCGAGTTCGCGAGCGTGCTCTGGGGACCGGCCTCGGCCTCCGTCACCGGGGTCTCGCTGGTCCAGGACGGTGGCTGGACGGCCCACTAACGACCGGTTCACCGGCGGGCGGGCAGACTGGGAGCGTGGGGGGTCGTGCACGCGTCGTGATCGTCGCGCTCCTGGGCGTGCTCGTGCTGGCCGCCTGCTCGGTCGGGCCCTCCCAGCGTCCCCCGGTCGCGGTGCGCGGCGACACCACCACCGGGCCCGCGCCGACCGCCCCGCCCGTCCCGGCCGACCCGGACGCCCTGCCGGCCCCGCAGGAGCAGGACCCGCTGATCGACTACGCCGACTGCACCGCGGACACGGTCGAGGCGGTCGCCGCCGCCGGTTTCCCGGTGCCGCCCGGGCGCAGCCTCGGGGCGAGCTGCGGCGAGCTGGCCGTCGACACCGACCCCGCCCGGCCCGGTACCGACGCCACCCGGCTCGGCGTGCTGCGGGTCGCCGCCGCCGACGCGCCCCGCAACCGCCCCGCGCTGGTCGTGGTTGGCGACAGCGCCGGCGGCGGCTCGGCCCGCGCCGCGGGGCGGCTCGCCACCCTGGTCTCCGACGCGGTGCTGGCGCAGTACCAGCTCGTGGGGCTGGACCGGCGCGGCACCGGCAGCGACCTGATCGACTGCGCGCCGCCCGAGTCACGCGCGGCGATCACCGACACGCCGCCGGTCGCGGGCGACACCGACCTCGGCCCGCTGCTGGAGGAGGCGCGGGCGGTGGTGCAGGACTGCTACCTGCTCCTCGACAGCACGATCAGCTCCTACCGCACCGCATCCACCGCCGCCGACCTCGAGCGGCTCCGGGCCGCGTTGCGGGTCGAGCGGCTCGACGTCGTCGGGATCGGCGACGGCGCCAGCGCGGTCGCCGCGTGGGCGTCGGCCCATCCGCGCTCGGTCGGCCGGGTCGTGCTCGACTCCCCCGTCGACCTGGTGTCCGACGAGCCGGAGCGCAGCGAGGCGCGGGCCGGCGCGGCCGAGGCCACGTTCGACGCCTTCGCCGCCGCCTGCGTCGCCCGCGGCGGCTGTCCGCTCGGCGCCGACCCGCGGGCCGCCGTCGCCGGCGTCGTCACCGGGCTGGGTGCGCGTCCGCTCGCCTCGGCCGACGGGGACCGGCTCACCGCGGGCGGGGCGCTCGCCGCCCTGCGCACCGGCCTGGGCGAGCCCGCCCGCTGGCCCGCGCTGGCGGCCGGGCTGGCCGCGGCCGGCGCGGGCGACCCCACCGGCCTGATCGGCTTCCTCGCCCCCGTCCTCGGCGACGACGGCACCGTCGACGGCGAGCTGGCCACGGCCTGCAACGACACCGCCCGCCGGCTCGCGCCGCCGGAGGTCGCGGAGCTCGCCGACCGCTGGTCGCAGCAGTACCCGCTGTTCGGGGCCGCGGCGGCGCAGCGGCTGCTGGCCTGCGGGCCGTGGCCGGCGTCGTCGGGTGCGCCGACCGTCACCGCGCTGCCCGCCGACACGCCGCCGGTCCTCGTGCTGGGCACGGCGGCCGACCCGCGCGCGCCCCAGGACGGGTCGCGGCGGGTCGCCCAGCTGCTGGGCCGCAGCTCCTTCGTCGGCTGGCAGGGCGCCGGGCAGGGCGCCTACCCGCGCAACGCCTGCGTGACCGCCCTGGTCGAGCAGGTGCTCGTCGCGGGTTCGCTGCCCCGCGACGGCACCGTCTGCCCCGCGTGAGAATCGCCCGACGGAACCACGACGCGCTTCCCGGACTCCCCGAGCGCACTATGGAACAATAACGCGCTCAACTGCGTTCCCCGAGCGCACTATGGAACCATAATGCGCTTCCCGACGCCCTCGGAACCCGTTATGGAACCATAATGCGCTTTCCTGCGCCTTCTGGGTGCTTTGTGGAACCATAACGCGTCCGGCGCTCCCAGCGCGTCATGGTTCCCTCACGCACCCAGCCGGGCGCTCAGGACGTGTCCGGGCCGATGAAACCCTTCTGGATCATCCAGTCCCGGGCGACGAGGCCCGGGTCCTCCCCGTCGACGTCGACCTTCTTGCCGAGCTCGATCATCTCGTCGTTGTTCAGCGCCTGCGCGACCGGCTGCATGACCTGCTCGATCTCGGGGTGCTGGCGGTAGGTCTCCTCCCGGAGCACGACCGCGATGTTGTACTGCGGGAAGAATTTCTTGTCGTCCTCCAGCACCGCGAGGTTCAGGCCGGCGATGCGGCCGTCCGTCGTGAAGATCTCCCCGAAGTTGCAGGTGCCGTTGGCGATGCCGGCGTAGATCGCGCCGGTGCCGAAGGTCTTCACGTCGGTGGTCGGGAAGCCGTACGTCTTCTGGACGCCCGGCAGCCCGTCCTGCCGACTGGCGAACTCCGTCTCGACGCAGAACACCGCCTGGTCCGGGTTCTGGGCGAGGAACTCCGTCATGTCGGAGTTGCTCTTGAGGTTGTGCTGCTCCGCGTAGGCCTTCGTGGTGCCGAACGCGTAGGTGTTGTTGAGCTCGGAGTACGGCAGCCACCGCAGCCCGTTCTGCGCCAGGTCCTCGTCCCGGACGGCCTCGTACTGCTTCTGCTCGTCGGGGATCGGGTCGGTGTGGCCCAGGTAGTTGATCCAGCCGGTACCGGTGTACTCCCAGGTCAGGTCGATGTCGCCGGTCTTGAGCGCGAGCCGGGAGTTCGACGAGCCCTGGATGTTGGTGAGGTCACGGACGTCGGCGCCTGCCGCGGACAGCGCCAGCTCGGCCATGTAGCCGACGAGGATCTGCTCGGTGAAGTCCTTCGACCCGACCGTGATGGGCACGCCCTCGAGCGCGGGCACCGGCTTGATCGACCCGGGCGTGACGGTGAAGGGCACGGCGGTGTTCGTCTCCAGGCCGCACCCGGCCAGCACGGCCGCCGAGGCGAGGGTGGCCGCGGCGGCGGCGAGCCTGCGGATCACTGCTCGGCTCCCTTCGGGGCCAGCCACCGCTCCGCCATGCCGCCGAGCCAGTCGACGAGCAGGGCCAGCCCGATCGCGAGCACCGCACCGACGTACATCACGGAGTTGAGCTGCAGCTTGTAGCCGGTGTCGATCAGTTCGCCGAGCCCGCCGCCGTTGACGAAGAAGGCCAGCGTGGCCGTGCCGACCGCGAGCACCAGGGCGGTGCGCAGCCCGGCCAGGATCAGCGGGACCGCCAGCGGCAGCTCGACGCGCAGGAGCACGCCGCCGGCCGACATCCCGATGCCCCGCCCGGCGTCGATCAGCGAGCGGTCGACCTGCTGGATGCCGACCATCGTGTTCCGCAGCACCGGCAGCAGCGTGTAGAAGATCAGCGGGATCGACACGGCCCACAGGCCCTCGACGCCCGACCAGAGGAAGAACAGCACGATCACGCCCAGCGCGGGCGCGGCCTGCCCGATGTTGGCGATGGCCAGGAACACCGGGGCGAGCCACTTGAGCGCGGGCCGCGTGAGCGCGACCCCCAGCGGCACCGCGATGGCCACCACCAGCAGGCTGACCACGATCGTGATCAGCACGTGCTGCCCGAGCAGGGTCAGGATCGTGGGGAGGTTGAGCGTCTCCCGCTCGTTGGCGTTGAGGTCGCTGGTCAGCGCCCACACCACGACCGCCGCCACGATGACGACGACGGCGATCGGCTGGAAGAACAGCCGGAACCGGTCCGACCGGGAGGTGACGCTGGGCCTGCGCTCGACGGCGCTGGTCTTGCTGACGCCGGGAAGGCCCTCGGCGACGGCGGTCATCGTGTCTCCCCCACGCCGTGCTCCTCGCGGACGCCGGCGATCACGTCGGTGACCGTCGTGATGTCGATGGTGCCCACGACCTCGCCGCGCGAGCCCGTGACCACCGCCCGGCCGCCCTCGGTGAGGATCGCCTCCAACGCGTCCTGCAGCGTGGACAGGGTGGTCACCGAGTCGCCGACGGGCTTGCCCGCCTGCTGCAACGAGCTGCGTCCGGCGAGCTCCCGCACGTGCACCCAGCGCGTCGGGCGATGGCGGTCGTCGACGACCAGGGCGTAGGTGCGCCCGGCCTTCGCGAGCCGGTCCGCCACGGTGGCCGGGTGCTCGTCGTCGCTCACGGTCAGCACCTCGTCGGTGCTGTACTTCACGTCCCGCACCCGCATCAGCGTGAGCTGCTTGAGCGAGGCACCGGCGCCGACGAACCCGGCGACGGTGTCGTTGGCCGGATTGGCCAGGATCGCGTCGGGCGTGTCGTACTGCTGGATCGTCGACCGGTCCCCCAGCACCGCGATCTTGTCGCCGAGCTTGACGGCCTCGTCGAAGTCGTGGGTGACGAACACGATCGTCTTGCCCAGCTCGGACTGCAGCCGCATGAGCTCGTCCTGCAGGTTGCCCCGGGTGATCGGGTCGACGGCGCCGAAGGGCTCGTCCATCAGCAGCACCGGCGGGTCCGCGGCGAGCGCGCGGGCCACGCCCACGCGCTGCTGCTGGCCGCCGGACAGCTGCCGCGGCAGCCGGTTCGCGAAGGTACCGGGGTCGAGCCCGACGAGGTCCATCATCTCCTCGACGCGAGCGTTGATCCGCTTCTTGTCCCACTTGAGCAGGCCGGGCACCACCGCGATGTTCTGCGCCACCGTGTAGTGCGGGAAGAGCCCCGCCTGCTGGATGGCGTAGCCGATGGTGCGGCGGAGCTCGTCCGGGTCGATGTGCAGCGCGTCCCGGCCGCCGATCGTGATCGTGCCGGAGGTCGGCTCGACCATCCGGTTGATCATCCGCATCGTGGTGGTCTTGCCGCACCCGGAGGGGCCGACGAACACGATGACCTTCCCGGCCGGGATGGTCATCGTGAACTCCTCGACCGCGGGCGCCGAGGTGTTGGGGTAGTGCTTGGTGACGCGGTCCAGCCGGATCTCGGCGCCGGAGACCGGAGCGTCGCTGGTGGCCACATCGGCGGTCGGCGAGGTCGTCATCTCAGTCACGCACACCCTTCGAGACGGTGAGACGGGCGATCAGGACGAAGACCCCGTCCAGGAGCAGGGCCAGGATCACCACGCCGAGCGTGCCGGCGAGCGCCTGGTTGAGGGAGTTGGCCGAGCCCGCCCGGGTCAGCCCGGAGAAGACCTCGGACCCGAGACCGAAGCCCTTGGCGTAGGCGGCGATCACCGCGATTCCCATGAGCATCTGGGCCGACACCCGCATGCCGGTCAGGATCGCGGGCCACGCCATCCGCAGCTCGACACGGGTGAGCACACCCGCCCGGCTCATCCCGATGCCCTTGGCCGCGTCGGACACGGCGGGATCGACGCCGGCCAGCCCGACGATCGTGTTCCGCACGATCGGCAGCAGGCCGTACAGGGTCAGTGCGATCACGCTCGGCGTGACGCCCAGGCCCACGATCGGGATCAGCAGGCCGAGCAGGGCGAAGGACGGGATCGTGAGGACCGTGCTGGACAGGGCGGTGGCGACCGCGGAGCCGGCCGGGCTGCGGTAGACCGCGATGCCGACGGCCACCCCGATCACGGCCGCGAGGATCGTGCACTGGACGACGCCGCTCAGATGGAGCAGTGCCTGGAGCGACAACCGGTCCCATCTCTCGGTGACGTACTGCCAGAGGCTCACCGTCGCCCTCCTCTCGTCACTCTCGCAGAGACTCACCCGGGATCGGGTTTCGCCCGAGTGTGGGAGGGAACTTACGGGCAGAACTCGGACTCTGCTGGGTGAACCGATGGCGCGTCGTAGCCACGAGCACCGGCTCCCGGCCGTCCGGAGCACCCGGACGGCAGATCGGCGCTGCCCTCGTCGGCTCTCCTCATCAAGTCGGATGAAACCGGCCGCCCGGGTGACACGTCTGCGGCCGGAGGCGCGACGAGCCTGGTGAACACACCGAACCGGACTTCTCCTCGGGGGTAGAAGCCAGCATGACCGCGATCCTCCCGGACCGCTCCGTCCACGCGCCCGTCACCGTCCCGGCCCCGCGGGTGCCGGCCTCGGCCCGGGTCGCGGGCGTCGTCGACGCCGCGTGCCGCTGCGGCCACGGCGCCACGGCCCACGAGCACTACCGCCGCGGCACCGAGTGCGTGACCTGCGACTGCCCACGCTTCCACCGGGCCGCCGGCATCCGCCTCCTCCGTCGCTGACCCGGCAGGACGCCTCGCTCAGCAGGCGTCGCCCCTTCTCGGGCCCCTCAGGAGGCCGGGTCCTCCTGCCCCTCGTCCTGCTCGTCGTCGGCCCCGTCCGGCGGCGCGGGTGCAGCGGCGTCCTCGGGCACCGGCTCGACGGCGTCGCCGCGCTCGGGCGGCAGGGGCGCCGCCGTGTCCCCGGGCGGTGGGGGCGTGACAGTGTCCTCGGGCGGCAGGGGTGCGACGGTCGGGGGCTCGGCCTCGTCGTCCGCCTCGGTGACCGTCCCGACGTCCTCCGCGAGCCCGGAGGTCCCGCTCGCACCGTCGGGATCGAGGGCGACGACGAAGCCCAACCCCAGCAGGAGGACCGCCAGCGCGACCGCCATCGCCCGTCCGCGGTCGGGCCGCGGTCGGGCCTCCTCCGGGGTGCGGCGGTGGCCCCCGACGGCCCGCCGCGCGGCGGTCGCGGGTACCGACAGAAGGGTCTCGAGCGGACCCCGGCCGACCGTCCGTCGCCAGGCCACCGCCACCGCGAGCGCCCCCAGTACCATCGCCAGGAGCAGCAGCATCGGCTGGTCGGACAGGATCCCGCTCGCCAGCACCACCAGGTGCGCGCAGTACAGGGTCAGGGAGAGCTCGCCCGCCGCGGCGAGCGGGGACAGCAGCCGGCGCAGCGTGTCGACGCGGCTCAGCAGCAGGAGCGCGCCCAGCACGGCCATCGCGCAGCCCAGGGTGTGCGCGAGGTCGACCGGCGTGTGCGAGTGCGGCGTGGGCAGCGCGAGGTACCACCACGTCGGCATCGGGTAGGCCTCCCACAGCAGCCGCTGCCCGAGCTCGGCCGTGGGCACGTCGCCCGGGGGGATCTCCGCCGTCAGCCGGGCGAGCCCGCCGAGCGGGTGGAGCAGGATCCAGGACACGACCCGCGACCCGGCGGCGAGGACCAGCCCGCCCCCGACGAGGGCCCAGCCCACCCGGCGCGAGGACAGGTCGAGTCGACCGATCGCGAGCCCGGCCGCGAGGTAACCCAGGTAGACGACGGCGGGGTACTCCCCCGTCAGGAACAGTTGGAGCAGTAGTCCGCCCGGATCCTGGACCAGTGTGGCGAGGGTGGGATCGGTGGCGGCCCGTGGCAGTCCGGCGGTGACCACGAGAACGACCGGCCCGAGGAGGAACGCCACGGCCGTCACGGCGATGAGCCCTCGTCGGCCGAGCCAGAGCAGAGGTACGGCGAGCAGGAAGAAGACGCCGTAGAAGGGCAGGATCCCGTCGATCCCGTTCTCGGGGGCGAGGAGCCCGAACACCAGTCCGAGCAGACCGATGAGCAGCGCACGGACGACCAGGCCGGCCGCGGCCGCCGGCTTGCCCCCGCGGCCGCCCGCCAGGAACGCCATACCCACCCCCGCGACGAGCACGAAGGTCGACACCGCCCGGCCCGCGGCGATCACGGTGGCTGCGGTCGGCGAGCCGTCCGCGAACCCTGGGGGGAACACATGCGTGGCCATCATCCCGATCAGCGCCACGCCCCGCGCCGCATCGACCCCCACCACCCGAGAGTCCCTGCGGGTCGGCGTGGCCCGCACCGGTTCGGTCGGCCGCTCGGCCCTGACGGGGACAGTCGGCTGCCAGGCCGGACCGACCCAGGCGGGTCCGGTCCAGGACGGCCCGGCGCGGACGGACGAGAGCGACACGGTGGTTCCTCCCCGACGACGTGCGCCCCACCTCGGGACGCGTCCGGTCACCGAGCCTGGCAACCTCCCGCCGCCCCGTCGCTGGGGCGAACCCCCGCACCCCCAGGTGCCGACCCCAGCCGCCGAACCGCCTCCGCCTTCCACTCCCCGGTGAGTGGCGATGTCCGATCCGGCGGCTGGGCCACCCCCGATCGGGAACTGCTACCGGGTGCGCGGCAGTGCCGGCCGGGCCCGAGAACGCGAAAAAGGCCCCGGAACCGTAGTTCCGGG
>NZ_JBHSQK010000026.1:0-95902 GCF_042658055.1 Pseudonocardia lutea | reverse complement strand
CGCGCGACTGCGCCGGCAGGTGCGCGCCGCCGAGCCCGGCGGGGCCGGCGGGGCGACCGGTGAGATCAGGGGTGCGGCGGACCGACCGTGCCGGTGTGGCCGGCGCGGTCGAGGCGGCGCCGGACGGGGCCTGCCCGTCGGGCATCCGCTCCGGCCGCAGCACGGAGACCATCTGGCCGTCGGCGGTCATGGCGAGCCCCGCCGGCGGGGGCGGCAGCTCGGCCTCCTGCGGGATGGCCCGCAGCACGGACAGCAGGGAGGCGGGCACGTGCGGCTCGTCGGCCGCGCGCAGGGCCGAGCGCACCTGGCGCTGGGCGACCACCTCGGCGGCGCACTCCGCGCAGGAGGCGACGTGGGCGGCGGCCCGCTCGTGCGCGGCGGCGGAGAGCTCGTCGTCGACGAAGGCCACCACCGCGTCCTGCGAGAGATGGTCGACACCCCAGTGCGGGGCGCTCCGTCCGAACCTCCGACGCGCGTCGGCCATGAACCCCTACCTTCCCCCGGCCGCCACCAGCTCGCGACCCTCCGTGTTCCCGGGCGCGGCCTCCAGCGCGCGCCGGCGCTCGATCGCCTGACGCAGCGCCGCCCGGCCGCGGTGGATCCTGCTCCTCACGGTACCCAGCTTCACCCCGAGGGTGGCACCGATCTCCTCGTACGAGAGACCCTCCACGTCGCACAGCACGACCGCGGCGCGGAACTCCGGCGCCAGCTCGTCGAGCGCGGCCTGCAGCGTGGGGTCCAGGTGCGTGGCGGAGAACACGTCCTCCGGCTCCGGACCGCCGCCGGGCAGCCGGTCGGTGTCCTCGGGCAGGCCCTCCATGCGCAGCCGGGCGCGGCGGCGGACCATGTCGAGGAACAGGTTCGTGGTGATGCGGTGCAGCCAGCCCTCGAACGTGCCGGGCCGGTAGTTCGCGAGGGAGCGGAAGACCCGGATGAAGGTCTCCTGCGTGAGGTCCTCGGCGTCGTGCGGGTTGCCCGTGAGCCGGTAGGCGAGCCGGTAGACCCGGTCCGCGTGCTCCCGGACGACCTCGTCCCAGCTCGGAGGGGTCCAGTCGGCCCCCTCGCCGGGCGCCGACGACCCGAGCGACGGCTCGGCGTCGAAACCCACGGTGGCCGGTCGGTCGGTCATGATGGGGAGCGCACCTCCTGCGGCGGGTCGTGCCGTTCGGTCAACGGCGGGCCGGCGGGGATGGTTCCCGGCCCCGGCGCGGGACCGACGACCCCGGTCCCACGACGACCACGGTGCCGGATGCCCGTGACAGGAGCGTGATAACCGTCTGAGAAGAACCTGTGAACCTCCACGCGGGTGATCACCTGCGCTTCCCCGCGAGGGCGGGCCGTTCGCCCAGTATGTTCAACGCCCATGACCGCCACTGCGGCCGATGTGGACGGCTACCTGGCCGAGGACGAGGTGCTCGCGGACGCGCGCGCCCGTGGCGAGGCCGCCGGGGCCGACCCGGTCAGCGCGGGCACCGGCGCGGCCCTCGCCCTGCTCGCCGCGACCACCGCGGCCCGCGCCGTCGTCGAGATCGGCACCGGGTGCGGGGTCTCCGGGCTCTGGCTGCTCCGCGGGATGGCCGCCGAGGGCACGCTGACCTCGATCGACGTCGACCCGGAACTGCAGCGGGCGGCCCGCCGCTCCTTCCTCGCCGCCGGGCACGGGCCCGGCCGGCTGCGCCTGATCAACGGGATGGCGCTGGAGGTCCTCCCCCGGCTCACGGACGGCGGCTACGACCTGGTGCTGGTCGACGTCGCGCGCAGCGGCGGCGGGACCCGGATCGCGTCCGGCGCGGCCGACTACCCGGGCTACCTCGCCGAGGCGATCCGGCTGCTCCGACCGGGCGGCGTCCTCGTGCTCGACGGGGTGCTCGCCGGCGGGAGCCCGGACGGTGCCGCGGGAACCGCGACCGACGACCTCCCGGGCGACGGGCCCACGCCGGCCGCGAGCGCGGAGCCGGGTGCCACGGAGCCGAGCGCCACGGACGGTGCGGCCACCGACGAGATCCCGGACGACGGCGCGACGGCCGGCCCCGCGACCGACGGGAGCGGTGGGGCCGGCGACCCGGTCACGGACGCGGACCCCGCCCACCGTGCCGCGGCGGGCCTGCGCGAGGCGGCGCGGCTGGTGCGCGCGGACGAGCGGCTCGTGCCGGCGCTGCTCCCGCTCGGCGACGGCCTGCTGGTGGCGACCCGGCGCTGAACGTCCGGCACCGGGCGTCCGGCACCGGGCGTCCGGCACCGGGCTTCCGGCACCGAGCCGGCCGGCGCCGGACGGGCGGGGCCGGACGGGCGGGGCCGGGGCGACCGGGGCCGGGCGGCGCCCTACAGGGCGGTGACGCCCTTCCCCAGCACGACGACGCCGCCGGGGCTGACGGTGTACCGCGCCCGGTCCAGGGCGAGGTCGACGCCGATCAGCGCGCCGTCGGGCACCACGACGTTCTTGTCCAGGATCGCCCGGCGCACCACCGCTCCCCGGCCGATGCGTGCGCCCGGCATGATCACCGAGTCGGAGACCTCCGCGCCGGTCTGCACGTTCACCCCGGGGCTGATCGTGGACCGGCGCACGATCGCACCGGAGACGATGGACCCTGCGCCCACGATGGAGTCCTGCGCGATGCCGCCCTCCACGAACTTCGCCGGGGGCAGCGGCGGCGTGGCCGTGCGGATCGGCCAGCGCATGTTGTAGAGGTTGAAGACCGGGTGGATGCTCACCAGGTCGGTGTGCGAGTCGTAGTAGGCGTCGATCGTCCCGACGTCCCGCCAGTAGCCCGCGTCCCGGTCCGTGGCACCGGGGACCACGTTGTCGGCGAAGTCGTAGACGTGCGCGTCCCCGTCCTTGACCATGCGCGGGATGATGTCGCCGCCCATGTCGTGGTCGGAGTCGCCGTCCTCGGCGTCGGCGCGCAGGGCGTCGATCAGGGCGTTCGTGGTGAAGACGTAGTTGCCCATCGAGGCGAAGGTGACCTCGGGGTCGTCCGGCACGTGCGGCGGGTCGGACGGCTTCTCCAGGAAGCCGACGATCTTGCCGCTCTCGTCAGAGTCGATGCAGCCGAAGGCCTTGGCCTCGACCCGCGGCACCCGGATGCCCGCGACGGTGACGCCCGCGCCGGTGGCGATGTGCTGGGCGATCATCTGACCCGGGTCCATGCGGTACACGTGGTCGGCGCCGAAGACCGCGATGTAGTCCGGGTGCTCGTCGTAGACCAGGTTGAGGCTCTGGAAGATCGCGTCGGCGCTGCCGGTGTACCAGCGCCGGCCGAGCCGCTGCTGCGCCGGGACCGTGGTGATGTACTGGCCCAGCACGCTGGACAGCCGCCAGGTGGTGGAGATGTGCCGGTCCAACGAGTGCGACTTGTACTGGGTGAGCACGCAGATCTGGTGGATCCCGGCGTTGACCAGGTTCGACAGGACGAAGTCGATCAGCCGGTAGTTGCCGCCGAACGGCACCGCGGGCTTCGCCCGGTCCGCCGTGAGCGGCCAGAGCCGCTTGCCCTCACCCCCCGCCAGGACGATGCCCAGGACGTTGGCGGGCATGCCGCCCGGAGCCAGCATCCGCGAGGAGGTCGTCACCGCTGTCCCCCGTCCCTCGTCGCACCGCGGCCCCGTACCGGGACCGCCGTCGACGATCCTGCCGGCCGCCCTGTCGGGGCCGGGGCGTCTCGAACCTGAACCCTAGTGCGCCAGGGGTGTACCCGGCCATACGGAGTGGACTCCTCGTGGACTCCCTCCGTGGTGTGCGAGTGCGGATCTACCGATAGCGTGTGGCCGCGTGCGGATCGGTCTGCTCACCCGCGAGTACCCCCCGGACGTCTACGGCGGGGCGGGGGTGCACGTCGCGCATCTGGTGCCGGCGTTGCGCGCGCTCGTCGACGTCGACGTCCACTGCTTCGGCGCTCCGGACGGGCCGCCGCGCGAGGGCGTGCGGGCCTATCCGACGCCCGGTGGGCTGGCCGGGGCGAACGCCGCGCTGCAGACGCTGGGCACCGACCTGACGATGGTGGCGGGCGTCGAGGGCGCGGACATCGCGCACTCGCACACCTGGTACGCCAACATGGCCGGGCACCTGTCCAAGCTCCTGTACGGCATCCCGCACGTGGTCACCGCGCACTCGCTGGAGCCGCGGCGGCCGTGGAAGGCCGAGCAGCTCGGCGGCGGGTACGCCCTGTCCTCCTGGGTCGAGAGGACCGCCTACGAGGCCGCCGACGCCGTCATCGCGGTCAGCGAGGGCATGCGCAGGGACGTCCTGGAGTGCTACCCCGCGCTCGACCCCGCCCGGGTGCACGTGGTGCACAACGGGATCGACACGGAGTTCTACCGGCCGGACCCCGCGCGGGAGGCCCTCGTCGCGAACGGGGTGGACCCGGACCGGCCGAGCGTGGTGTTCGTCGGGCGGATCACCCGGCAGAAGGGCCTCGCGCACCTGATCGCCGCCGCGCACGAGGTCGCCGAGGAGGCGCAGATCGTGCTCTGCGCCGGCGCGCCGGACACTCCCGAGATCGCCGAGGAGACCGAGAAGGCGGTCGGCGAGCTCGCCTCGGCCCGGCCGGGCGTGATCTGGGTGCGGCGGATGCTGGGGACCGCCGAGGTCCGGCAGCTGCTGTCCGCGGCGACGGTCTTCGTGTGCCCGTCGGTCTACGAGCCGCTGGGGATCGTCAACCTCGAGGCGATGGCGTGCGGCACGGCGGTCGTGGCCTCGGACGTCGGCGGCATCCCCGAGGTCGTGGCGGACGGCGACACCGGGCTGCTCGTGCACTACGACGAGAACGCGGTCCCCGCCTTCCGCTCCGGCCTGGCCGCCGCGATCAACGAGCTGGTCCGGGACCCGGAGCGCGCCGCGGCGATGGGGAGCGCCGGGCGTGAGCGGGCGGTGCGGGAGTTCGCCTGGTCCACCGCCGCCGAGCGGACCGTCGCGATCTACCGGGCGCTGTAACCCGCGAGTCGCGAGTTCCCGCAGCGCGAGTCCCGGGCTGCGGGGGCCTCAGCGGGCCGAGCGCTGGCGGGCCCGGTGCGCGGCGACCGCGGACCGGTTGGCGCAGGCCGGGGAGCAGTACCGGCGGGCGGCGTTGCGCGAGGTGTCCGCGAAGACCCGCTCGCACCCGTCCGCGGCGCAGCGGCCGTGCCGGTCGAGTCCGTACTCGGACAGCAGCATCGCGAGCGCGAAGGCCGTGGTGGAGCGCACGCGGTCGAGCACCGCCGCGTCCGGCGGCGAGTAGTGGAGGTGCCAGCCCTGCCCGTCGTGGCGGGTCAGGTGCGGACCGATCCGGACGTCCGAGAGCAGCGTGTTGACCGCGCCGGCTGCGGTGTCGAGGTCCTCCGCGTCGAAGACCGTGCGCAGCCGCCCCGCCCAGCCCCGCAGCGCCGGCTCGATGGACGCGGGCGCCCGTCCGGCGATGTACCCGTGCTCCACCAGCACGCGACGCAGCTGGTCCGGCGCGGGGTCCTCCTCCGCGGTGCCGCGCGCCGGCGCGGTCACGGTGTTCACGAGCGCCACGGCCGCGCCGAGCGCGTCACTGCGGTAACCGATGAAGTCCACTGGCCTATTACACCTGCTACCCTCGACACGTAAGCCGTCAACGTCCGATGCATATTACCGAATCGAGGGGGCCCTCATGCGCTGTGAGCAGTGCGGACAGACCGCCCGCGCCGCCACGACACTGTCGACGCACCACACCTCGGAGGGGTGGGTGCGCTACAGGCGGTGCGCGTGCGGAGCGGTGTCGATCGAGATGCTGACGATCCCGGCCGAGCCGGAGCGCGTGTTCACCGGCGAGCCGGGCGCAGGCGTGGGCGCCTCGGGGGTGCGCGCACGCGACCTGCACGCGGTCCGGGCCTGAGCGGACCCGGACCGCCGCCGGGCGACCCGGTGCGGGCGGGCGGAACTCAGCCCGTCGCGCCCCGCAGGGCCTCGCCGAGGTTCTCGGCCTCCTCGGGCGTCATCTCCACGACGAGGCGGCCGCCGCCCTCGAGCGGCACCCTCATCACGATGCCCCGGCCCTCCTTGGTCACTTCCAGGGGTCCGTCGCCGGTCCGGGGCTTCATCGCCGCCATGTCCTGCTCCCTCCGTCTGTCGTCTCGTGCAGGGCGCCGATGCGCTGGGGAGCGCGCACAGGCGGGATGGTGGCCCTCATTCTTCCCCATCGCCGATCTCGACACGCAACCGAGGCGATCAATCGGGTGGCGTTCACCCAGCGCAACCGCCCTGTCGCGGACCGCGCAGGGCTAGTCCGGGGTGGACGCGGGGCTCTCGGGAGCGCCCGGTCCGGCCGCCCGGAAACAGTCCGCGACGTGGTCGTCGACCAGGCCGGCGGCCTGCATCAGCGCGTAGCACGTGGTGGGTCCGACGAACCGGAACCCGTGCCGCTTCAGCTCCTTCGCCATCGCCCGCGACTCCGGCGTGACGGCCGGGACCTCGGCCAGGGTGGCCGGGCGGACGTGCTCGGCGGGCGCGAAGGACCAGAGCAGCTCGTCGAGCGGGGTGTCCAGCGCGAGCACCGCACGGGCGTTGGCCAGCGTCGCCTCGATCTTGGCGCGGTTGCGCACGATCCCCGCGTCGCCCAGCAGGCGCTCGACGTCGCCGTCGCCGAACGCCGCGACCGCGGCCGGGTCGAAGTCGGCGAACGCCTTCCGGAAGTGCGGCCGCTTGCGCAGGATGACCAGCCAGGACAGTCCGGACTGGAACGCCTCGAGGGTGAGCCGCTCGAACAGGGCCCGCTCCCCGTGCAGCGGGAAGCCCCACTCCTCGTCGTGGTAGGCGACGTAGTCCGGCGCGGAGGTCGCCCAGCCGCAGCGGGTGCGCCCGTCGGGAGCAGGGATCGTCACGGGCGGGACGTTACGCGGCCCCTCCGACAGTTCCGACACCCTCGGCGAGCCGGGCCAGCCGGCGCAGTGACCACCGGAATCCCGCCGCGGTCACGGGCCCGACCAGCGGCCAGCCCAGCGCGCCGAGCCGCCCGAACGGCAGCTCCAGCCCCTCGGTCCAGGTGAACCGGCTGCGGTCCGGGCCCTGCGCGGTCACGACGAACGAGCTGTCCCCGGTCACGACGAGCCCGGTGTGCCGGACGTCGACCCGCCCACCGCCCTCCGCGGCGGGCTCGAACGCGGTGACCGTCATGGTGTCGACGACGCCCACGTCGCCCACCCCGGTCACGGCCACGACGACGGAGCCCGGCGACCGCCCGTCGCCCGACACCACCCGCACCCGGGTGGCGAGGATCCACTCCCGCTGCCGCTCCCAGTCGGTGACCAGGTCCCACAGCGTGGGGGCCGGTGCGGCCACGTCGACGGCGACCACCAGCTCCCGGTGCGCCCTCACCGCTCCCCCTCCGTCCGCGGCCGGGCGGTGGCCTCCAGCTCGCGCACCCGCAGCGCGAGGGCGTCCCGCTCGTCGGTCACCCGGTCGCGCTCGTCGGCGACCCGGTCGAGCTCCTCGGCCAGCCGGTCGAGCACCCAGTCCACCTCGCCCATCCGGTAGCCGCGCAGCGCCTGCGGGAAGCGCAGGTCCCGGACGTCGTCGCCGCGGACGGCCTCGGCGGGCAGCCGGGTGGGCGTGGCGCCGGGGGGCAGGGGGGCCAGCTCCTCGCCGCGGCCGAACACCAGGCTCGCGAGCACGAACACCACCGCCGCCACCACACCGACGACGAGCAGGTAGATGAGCGCGGTCCCCACCCGGGCATCACATCACGGCCGGGGACGGCGCGCGAGCAGACCCGCGGCGACCCGGACCGCGGGTCAGGCGACCTGGTCCGGGGCGGCGACGAGCGTGCGCATGGGCGGGCGCTCGGTGGGGTCGAGCTCCCGGCTGTTGGGCACCCACTCCCCGCCGACCTGCACGAACTGGGTGAGCGCGGCGCCGGTGTCCGGCAGCCCGGAGCGGCGCAGGGCCGTGGCGGTGATCTGCCGCGACATCACGCCGAGGTCCATCAGGTTGCGGTTGCGGTGCTTGCGCACGCCCAGGTTGACCTGCGCGATCGCGTCGAGCCCCAAGGAGGCGACGGTGTCGAGCAGGAGCCCGATCTCCACCCCGTAGCTGGTGGCGAACGGGACGGACTCGAGCAGCTCGCGGGTGCCCGCGTACTCGCCGCCCAGCGGCTGGACGATGCCGGCGAGCTCGGGCCGCAGCGCCGACAGCAGCGGCCGCGCGACCAGCTCGGTCACCCTGCCGCCGCCGTGGTCCAGGGCACCGGCGTCGCTCACCTCCAGCCGCAGCGGGCGCCGGTAGAAGCCCTTCACCAGGTGGACGCCGCCGGCCAGGAGCAGCGGGCCGAGCAGCGACGGCACGAACCCGGGATCGAAGTCGACCAGGTCCGAGTCGATGAAGCAGATGACGTCGCCGTCCGTGGCGGCCAGCGAGCGCCAGAGCACCTCGCCCTTGCCGGGGACCGGGTCGAGGTGGGGCACGACGTCCGTGCGCAGGGCCACCCGCGCGCCGTTCGCCCGGGCGATGGCGATGGTGTCGTCGGTGGACCCGGAGTCCATGACCAGCAGGTCGTCGACCAGGGGGCGGTCGCCCTCGGTGAAGGGCCGGATGCCGGCGACGATGGCACCGATCGTCGCCTCCTCGTCCAACGCGGGGAGCACGACGGAGACCGTGCGGCCGCGCTTCGCGGCGATCAGGTCCTCGACCGTCCAGTCCGGCGTCTGCCAGGTGCGGCGGGCGAACCAGTCCTCGGTGATCGGCATCATGGTTCTCTCCGGGTGCGTCTCGGGCGTGGTCCACGCGCGGGAACGGACGGGCAACGCGATGGAGCGGTGGGGCGCAGCGGCGGGGTGAGCACCGGCTGGGCCCGATTAGGTCGGGCGCCGATTACTGCGGCGGTATCGGACGGTTACGGAGCCGTTAAGAGCATCGGAGTGGTTCCGGGAACGGGGTGGCGTCGACCCTCAAACCATTCTTCCGGGTGATTCGGGTCCCTTCCTGCGCCTGTGGCTACGCGAGTGCCCGCACCGCGCGGGCCGGGGGCCGGGTACCCCGGATCGACGCCACCATGTCGAGCACGCGCCGGGTTTCTCCCACTTCGTGCACCCTGAACACGCGGGCCCCCGCCGCCGCGGCCAGGGCCGTCGCGGCGAGCGTGCCCTCCAGCCGACCGTCCACGTCGGCACCGAGCGTCTCGCCGACGAAGTCCTTGTTCGACAGGGCCATCAGCACCGGCCAGCCGGTCGCGACGAGCGCGTCGCAGTGCCGCAGCAGGGCGAGGCCGTGCCAGGTGTTCTTGCCGAAGTCGTGCGTCGGGTCGACCAGGATCCCCTCGCGGGGCACGCCGAGGGCGACCAGCCGCTCGGCCTGGCGGGTGACCTCGGCGATCACGTCGCCGACGACGTCGGCGTAGCGGACCCGGTGCGGCCGGCGGCGGGGCACCGCTCCCCCGGTGTGCGAGCAGACGATCCCGACGCCGGTCCCCGCCGCCACCTCCGCCAGTGTCGGGTCGGCGCCCTGCCACGTGTCGTTGAGCAGGTCCGCGCCCTCCGCGACGGCCAGCCGGCCGACCTCGCCGCGCCAGGTGTCGACGCTGATCACGACCGCGGGGTGCCGCTCGCGCACCGCGGCCACGAAGGGCACGACGCGGCGGACCTCCTCCTCGACGTCGACGACCGCGCCGGGGCCCGCCTTGACCCCGCCGATGTCCACGATGTCGGCCCCCTCGGCGACGGCGGCGTCCACCCGGGCCAGGGCGGCGTCGTCGGCGAAGGTGGCGCCCCGGTCGTAGAAGGAGTCCGGGGTGCGGTTGACGATCGCCATCACCAGCGCCCGGTCGCCCGCCGGGGTGCGGGTGCCGAAGCGCAGCGGGGGGAGGGACGGCGGGGTGGGCGTGCTCACGCCTGCGATCGTGACACGGGGACGCCGTCGACGGCGGGCACCGGACGGACGGCGGCGGGGCCGCACGCGTCGAGTGCCTCGTCGACCGTCCGTGCGACGACGATCCGCTCCAGCGGCGCCCGGCTCGCGAACCCGGCCCCGACCAGCCCGGAGACCCAGTCGAGCAGGCCGGACCAGTGGCCGTCCGGATCGAGCACCACCACGGGCTTGGCGTGCAGCTCCAGCGCGCCGGCCGACCAGACCTCGAACAGCTCCTCGCAGGTGCCGATGCCGCCGGGCAGGGCGAGGAACGCGTCGGCGTGCGCCTCCATCAGGGCCTTGCGCTCCCGCATGGTCTCGGTGACCAGCAGCTCGTCGGAGTCGTGGTCCGCCCACTCGCGCTCCACCATCGACCGCGGGATGACGCCGACGGTGCGGGCGCCGCCCTCGCGTGCGGCGAGTGCGACGGCGCCCATCATGGAACGGCGGCCGCCGCCGGACACGAGCGTCCAGCCGCGCGCCGCGATCGCGGAGCCGGTCTCGGCGGCCAGGTCCAGGTAGCGCCGCGGGACCCCGTCCGACGAGCCGCAGTAGACGCACACGGCGTGCGGGTCGCGCCCGCCGCGCTCGATCGCCCGCCCGTCGACCGCCATCAGTGCGCCTCCTCCCAGGCCCGGTAGGCCTCGTGCACCACCTTCACGGCGTCGTCGACGTCGTCGGTGAGGTGCAGCAGGGCCAGGTCCTTCTCGCCGATCTTCCCCGACTCCAGCACCGACCCGGCGATCCAGTCGTAGAGGCCCTGCCAGTAGTCCCGGCCGAGCAGCACCACGGGGAACTTGGTGACCTTCTTCGTCTGCACGAGGGTGAGCGCCTCGAACAGCTCGTCGAGCGTGCCGAAGCCGCCGGGGAGGCAGACGAACGCCTGGGAGTACTTCACGAACATCGTCTTGCGGACGAAGAAGTAGCGGAAGTTGATGCCCAGGTCGACCCAGTCGTTCAGGCCCTGTTCGAAGGGCAGCTCGATGCCGAGCCCGACCGACAGCCCGCCGGCCTCCTGGCAGCCCCGGTTCACCGCCTCCATCGCGCCCGGCCCGCCCCCGGTGACGACGGCGTACCCGGCCTCGGCGAGCGCCGTGCCCAGCGCGCGGCCCACGGCGTACTCGTGGTGGTCGCGCGGGGTGCGCGCGGAGCCGAAGACCGTGACGGCCCGGGGCAGCTCGGCCAGCATGCCGAAGCCCTCGACGAACTCCGCCTGGATCCGCATGACCCGCCACGGGTCGGTGTGCACCCAGTCGGTGGGGCCGCGCGAGTCGAGCAGACGCTGGTCGGTGGTCGTCGGTTCGATCTTCTGCTCGCGGCGCAGCACGACCGGGCCGCGCAGCCTCTCGTCCGGACGGGATCCGGACCCGTTGGCGCTCATGAGCGCCAGCGTACGGAGCGGGCGTGAACGGGCGGGGTCAGGTCAGGAAGGTCCGCAGCACGTCCGTGCAGCGGACGATGGTCCCGACGTCGACGTGCTCGTCCCGGGTGTGCGCGAGGTTCGGGTCGCCGGGGCCGTAGTTGACGGCCGGGATCCCGAGGGCGGCGAAGCGGGCGACATCCGTCCAGCCGAACTTGGCCCGGGCCCGCGCGCCGGTGGCGGCGAGGAACTCCTGCGCCGCGGGCTGGGAGAGGCCCGGCAGCGCGCCGGGCGACGAGTCGGTGAGGACGACCTCGAAGCCCGCCAGGACCTCGCGGACGTGCTGTTCGGCCTGCTCGACCGATCGGTCCGGCGCGAACCGGAAGTTGACGGTGACCACGCACTCGTCGGGCACCACGTTGCCCGCGACCCCGCCCGCGATCCGCACCGCCTGCAGGCCCTCGCGGTACTCGCAGCCGTCGATGTCCACCCGGCGCGGGGTGTGGTCGGCGAGCCGGCGCAGGACCTCGCCGGCGTGGTGGATCGCGTTGTCCCCCAACCAGGCGCGGGCGGAGTGGGCCCGCCGCCCGCTCGTGCGGACCTCGACGCGCAGGGTGCCCTGGCAGCCCGCCTCGACCTCCCCGTCCGTGGGCTCGCCGAGGATCGCGAGGTCGGCGGCCAGCCAGTCCGGGTGGTGGCGCTCCAGCCGGCCGAGGCCGTTGCGGACGGCCTCCACCTCCTCGCAGTCGTAGAACACGAGGGTGAGGTCGTGCCGCGGCTCGGTCACGGTGGCGGCGAGGTGCGCGAACACCGCGTCGCCGGCCTTCATGTCGCTGGTCCCGCAGCCGTAGAGCAGGGTGCCCTCGCGGCGGCTCGGCACGTTGTCGGCGATCGGCACGGTGTCGAGGTGCCCGGCCAGCAGGACCCGGCGCTCGCGGCCGAGGTGGGTGCGGGCGAGCACGGCGTCCCCCTCCCGGAGGACCTCGAGGTGCGGCGCCTGGGCCCGCAGGGCCGCCTCGACGGCGTCGGCCAGCGCGCGCTCCTCGCCGGACACGCTGGCCACGTCGACCAGCGCGGCGGTCAGCGCGGCGGGATCCTCGGTCAGGTCCAGGGTGACGGGCGGGGCGCTCACAACCGCTACTGTTCCACGCCCTCCCCGGCGCCCACCCCGGCCGTCTCCTCGACGAGCGCGGCGAGCCGGGGCAGCACCTCGTCCCGCCAGCCCGGGCCCATCCGGTCGAACGCGAACCGGCCCTGCCGGTCGTCGAGGTCGAAGCCGGAGTGCTCCAGGACCAGCCGCGTGCCGCGCCCCTCGGGCACCAGCGTCCAGGTCAGGGTCCACGTGCCGTTGAAGGTGTAGACGAACCGCGCGGGCTCGCGGACCTCGAGGACCTCGCAGGCCACGTCCCCCCCAGCCCGGCATCCGCAGGGTGAAGCGGTGCCCGACCTCGGCCGCGACGTCCCCCGGCGCCCACCACCGCGCGAGCAGCCCGGGTTCGGTCAGCGCGCGCCACACCTTCTCCGGCGGGCCGGCGACGAACTGGTCCACGGTCACGGACGCGATCAGCCTGCCGGTCACGGGTCCTCCCTTTCCTCGGTGTCCATCTCGTTCTCGACCAGGTCGGCGAGGTCGCGCAGGCGCCCGCGCCAGTAGCCCTCGAAGGGCGCCAGCCACTCGCCGATCTCGGCCAGCGGCTCGGGCTCGAGGTGGTAGTGCCGCTGCCGCCCCTCGGGCACGTCCCGCACCAGCCCCGCCCGGCGCAGCACCCCCAGGTGCTCGGCGACGGCCGGCCGGCTGAGCGCGAACTGCCCGGCCAGGTCCCCCGCCGTCCGTGGCCCGTCCGCCAGCAGCTCCAGCAGCCGCCGGCGCACCGGGTTGGCCAGTGCGAGGAAGACGTCGTCGGGCACGGCCCCGATGATGCGTCGGAGGCTCCCGACATGTCAACTCTTTCCGACACTTCAGGAGCGCGGGGCGGTGATCATCGGTTGGGGCGGTCACGAGACAACCGGCCACCCGATGATCACCCGTCACGTACGCGGACGGTCGGAAACCGACCCTTCCAGTCCACGATCGGCGATCACGGGCGGGTTCCGCCGCGATCTCCCGCGGCGGAGCACCGCCGAACCCGCGTCCCGCCCGCCCCGACGGCGGCACCCGGAGGAGGGTCGCGCGGGCCCCGACGGTTACATTCGACGCCCGTGAGCACCGAGTTCCGCACCGACCCCGCCTCCGGCACCGGCCTGGCCACCGTCACGGCCGACGGGACCGTCCTCGACGTCTGGTACCCGGCCCCCGCGCTGGGCACGGACGCCCCCGACACCTCGGCCGACCTGGAGCCGCTGGCCGGGGAGGACGCCGACCGCGGGGTCACCCTGAGGGTCGTGCGCACCGAGATCGGCTCGCTCGCCGACAAGCCGGTCGACGCCGCGGACGTCTACCTGCGCCTGCACCTGCTCTCCGGGCGCCACGTGAGGCCGCACGAGGTCAGCCTCGAGGGCCAGTTCGGGCTGCTCGCGAACGTCGTGTGGACCAACTTCGGCGCGTGCGCCGTCCCGGGCTTCGAGCTCGTCCGGGCCAGGCTCCGCGGGCGCGGCCCGGTCACCGTGTACGGCGTCGACAAGTTCCCGCGCATGGTCGACTACGTCCTCCCCTCCGGCGTCCGGATCGCCGACGCCGACCGCGTCCGGCTCGGCGCCCACCTCGCCGAGGGCACCACCGTGATGCACGAGGGCTTCGTCAACTTCAACGCCGGCACGCTGGGCTCGTCGATGATCGAGGGCCGGGTCTCGGCCGGGGTCGTCGTCGGCAACGGCTCGGACGTCGGCGGCGGCGCCTCGATCATGGGCACGCTGTCCGGCGGCGGCACCGAGGTCATCTCGATCGGCGAGCGCTGCCTGCTCGGGGCGAACGCCGGCATCGGCATCTCCCTGGGCGACGACTGCGTGGTCGAGGCCGGTCTCTACGTCACCGCCGGCACGAAGATCGCGTTGCCGGACGGCACCACCGTCCCCGCCCGCGGCCTCTCCGGGCAGAACGGGCTGCTGCTGCGCCGCAACAGCGTCTCCGGAGCGGTGGAGGCCCTCCCGCGGACCGGCCAGGGCATCACGCTCAACGAGGACCTGCACAAGAACTGACGGCCGTCGGGCACCGAGTCGGCGGACGACCCGTTCACCTCCGTCGGCTACGGTGCGCGCTCGTGTCCGCACCCAGCACCTCCCCGC
This sequence comes from Pseudonocardia lutea, assembly GCF_042658055.1. Taxonomy (NCBI): domain Bacteria; kingdom Bacillati; phylum Actinomycetota; class Actinomycetes; order Pseudonocardiales; family Pseudonocardiaceae; genus Pseudonocardia; species Pseudonocardia lutea. Next base: position 81,485 of record NZ_JBHSQK010000026.1, on the reverse strand, counting down.
CCACCGCGCTCACCAGCGCCGACCTGCCGGCCCCGCTGCGGGCGGCGCCGTCGGACTCGGCGGCCCACCACGTCCGCGCCGCCCTCGACCTGCGGCTGCGTGCCCTGCTCGCGCACGACCCGGGCACCCGGGCGGGCGACGACATCGAGGACCTGCACCAGATGCGGGTCGCCGTGCGGCGGATGCGGGCGGCGCTGAAGGCGGCCCGCCCGCTGCTCGACCGCACGTGGGCGGACGGGCTGCGGGCGGAGCTGGGCTGGCTCGGCCGGGCCCTCGGGCCCGTCCGGGACCTGGACGTCCTGCTGCTGCGCCTGCGCGGCGAGATCGCGACGCTGCCCGAGCCCGAGCGCGCCGCGGGCGAGCAGCTCGTCGCCGCCCTCGACGCGGAGCGCGAGGTCGCGCGGGCGGCGATGCTGGCCGCGCTGGAGTCGGGCCGGTACCGGGCCCTGCTCGAGCGGCTGGCCGACGCGATCCGGCTGCCGCTGCCGACGCCCTCGGCCACCCGGGCGCAGCCGGAGCTGGTGGACCTGGTGCGCGCGGAGGTGCGGCGGCTGCGTCGGGCCGTGCGCCGCGCCGGCGACGACCCGCCGGACCAGACGCTGCACGACCTGCGGATCCTCGGAAAGCGGGTGCGCTACACCGGCGAACTGGTGGAGCCGATGCTCGGCGCGACGGTGAAGCGGCTGCTCAGGGCGACGGCCGGGCTCCAGGAGGTGCTCGGCGACCACCAGGACGCGTGCGTGGCGGAGGAGCGCATCCGGGACCTGCTCGACGGCCTCGGCGACCGCCCCGACCCGCGGGTCGTGTTCGTGGCGGGCCGGCTCGTCGAGCGGGAGCGGGCCCGGGCGACGGAGAAGCGCGGCGAGTGGTGGGAGGCCTGGGAGCACGTGGCCGCCCGCGCCGCCGAGATCTGACGCGACCGCGGCGGCCGGGACGCGGCGGCCCGGGACCTCAGCCCTCGAGCCGCCGTACCGCCTCGTCGATCCGCTCGTCCGTGGCCGTGAGCGCGATCCGGACGTGGCGGGCGCCCGCGGGCCCGTAGAACTCGCCGGGCGCGACGAGGATCCCGCGCTCGGCCAGCGACCGGACGGTGTCCCGGCAGGGGCGGTCCTCGGTCGTCCACAGGTAGAGCCCGGCCTCGGAGTGGTCGATCCGGTAGCCGGCGCGCTCGAGCGCCGCCCGCAGCCGCGTGCGCCGCTTGTCGTAGACCTTGACCTGCTCGGCGACGTGCACGTCGTCGGCCGCGGCGGCCGCGAGCGCGGCCTGCACCGGGAACGGCACGATCATGCCCGCGTGCTTGCGGATCTCCAGGAGCGCCTTCACCAGGGCCGCGTCGCCCGCGACGAACGCCGCGCGGTACCCCGCCAGGTTCGACGTCTTCGACATCGAGTGCACGGCCAGCAGGCCCTCGTGCCGGCCCGCGCTCACCTCGGGCGAGAGCACCGAGGCGACCGGCGCCCCGAAGGACAGACCCAGGTAGCACTCGTCCGACGCCACGACCGCCCCGACGGCCCGGGAGGCCTCCACGGCGGCGCGGAGGGCGGCCGCGTCGAGCACCCGGCCCGTCGGGTTGGACGGCGAGTTCAGCCAGACCAGCTTCGTGCCGGCGGGCGGGGCCTCGCCGTCGGCCAGCCGGACCACGGAGGCGCCCGCGAGCAGCGCGCCCACCTCGTAGGTCGGGTAGGCCAGCTCGGGCACCGCGACGACGTCGCCGGTGCCGAGGCCGAGCAGCGTCGGCAGCCAGGCGACCAGCTCCTTCGAGCCGATGGTCGGCAGTACCGCCGCCGGGTCCGCGCCCGCGACGCCGAAGCGACGGGTCAGCGACTCGGCGACGGCCGCCCGCAGCGACTCCGGCCCGTAGGTGGTCGGGTAGCCGGGCTCGTCCGCGGCCGGCCCGGTCAGCGCGGCCTTGACGACGGCCGGGACCGGGTCGACCGGGGTGCCGACCGAGAGGTCGACGAGGCCGCCGGGGTGGCCGGCGGCGAGCGCCTTGACCTCGGCGAGGGAGTCCCAGGGAAAGTCGGGGAGCGCGATGCCCCGCCGAGGGTCCGCTCGCTGCCGCTCGCTCACTCGTCGTGCTCGACCGGGGCCATGCTCTTGATGGGCTCCGGGTCGGCCTCGGTCAGGCCGACCTTCGAGGCGCCGCCGGGCGAGCCCAGCTCCTCGAAGAAGTCCGCGTTGGCCTTGGTGTACTGGCTCCACTGGTCCGGGACGTCGTCCTCGTAGTAGATCGCCTCGACCGGGCAGACCGGCTCGCAGGCGCCGCAGTCGACGCACTCGTCGGGGTGGATGTAGAGCATGCGGGCGCCCTCGTAGATGCAGTCCACGGGACATTCCTCGATGCACGCCTTGTCCTTGAGGTCCACACAGGGCTCGGCGATCACGTACGTCACGGAAGGTCCTCCACAAGCGGGGCGCTGTCGGGCGCGGGCATTCTTCGTGGCAGGTTAACCCGCGGGTACCGGTCCACACACGGGAAGGCAAGCCTCACTCGATGGCCCCTGACGACCGCGCCGGGACGACGCCGGACGGCCCGGCCGCCGCGCCGGCCGACGACACGATCCAGGGCAGGATCGACAACGCGCTCGGCCGGCGGGTCGCGCTGCGGCACCGGATCGGCGAGCGGGAGGGCCGCCCGCTCTACACGGACGCCGTCGGCCCGTTGTCCGACGGCGGCGCGGGCACGGTCGTCGTCGACACCCGCACGGGCCCGGTGCGGGTCGACCGCGCGGCCGTCGTCGCGGTGCGGGTGGTGCCGCAGGCGCCGGCCCGTCGCGCCTCGTGGAGCGCGGTGTCCCGGCTGGAGAACCTGTGCGCCGACGCGTGGCCGGCCGTGGTCGAGGAGCCGCTCGGCGGCTGGCGGCTCCGCGCGGCCGGCGGGTTCACGGGCCGGGCGAACTCGGCGCTGGCCGTCGGCGACCCGGGCCTGCCGATCCCCGCGGCGCTCGACCGGGTCCTGCGGTTCGCCGCCGCCCACGGCCTCGTCCCGCGGCTGCAGACGCCGATGGGCTCGCCCTGGTCGGAGGCCGCGCGGCGCGAGGGCTGGGTGCTCGACGGCGGACACCAGGCCGGCCCGGAGGTCGCGGTCCTCGTGGCGGATCTCACGGAGCTGGCCGCGCTGTCGAGCACGCCGATCGAGCTCACGCCCCGTCCGACGGACGACTGGTGGGCCGTCACCGGTGCGCCGGAGAGCGAGGCGGAGCGGCACGTCCTCACCGCGGCGGCGCGGCCGGGCTTCGCCGTGGCCCGGGCCGCGGACGGGACGCCGACCGGGGCGGTCCGGGCCGCCGTCGTCGAGGACCACCTGCACCTGTCCCGGCTCGCCACCCGTCCCGACGTCCGACGGCAGGGGGTCGGCACCGCGCTCACCGCGGCCGCGGCCGCGTGGGGCCGGGAGCAGGGCGCGCGCTGGGCGGTGCTGCAGGTCAACCTGCAGAACCAGGGCGCCCGCGCCTTCTACGCCCGGCTGGGCTGCAGGGAGCACCACCGCTACCACTACCTCGGCCCGGGCGGAGGCGGCGGCTAGGAGGCCTTCGCGAGCCCCCGGCCGGTGAGCCAGCGCTGGGCCTCCCGGGCCGCGCGCTTGAGCCCGGACCACTCGCCGAGGTACTTCCCCACCACGCCGACGACCGGCAGCATGCCGAGCGCCTCGTGGTAGAAGCGGCCGTGGGGGCGCTTGTCCAGCTCGTCCTCGACCGAGTACAGCGCCCGGCCCAGCCGCCACACCGCCGAGCCGATCCGCGCGGCGGTGGGGCGACCCTCCGTGGCCAGGTCACCCTCGATCTCCGCCGCCCGGGCGTCGGCGGCGGCGTCCTCGGCGGCCGTCGGGCCGCCACCCAGGTCGGGCCTGCGCCGGAACAGCACCCAGGCGAGCAGCGACACGAGGTGGTCCTCGTCCGTGACGCCGTGCTCGCCGGCCACCGCGACCAGCAGGATCCCCTGGGCCGCCGCGCCGACGGCCGCGCCCACGGGCAGCGTGCGGGCCAGCGCGCCGCCCAGGCCGGGGATCGCGGCGACGCCGGTGGCGAACCGGCCGACCCGGTAGATCCACCACTTCTGCCGCTCGGCCACGTCCATCCGCGCCCAGGCGGCGGTGCCGGGGACGTGCGCCGAGGCCAGGGCGTCGAGCAGCCTGTCCCGCGCCGACCGGTCCCCCGCGTCGGCGCCGGAATCGGCGGCCGGGGGGCCGCCGCCGCGGCCGCGCAGGCCGAACGGATCCGACTCGCGCAGCGCGGAGAGGATCGGCCGGGTGGCCCGGACGAAGGGCCGCAGGATCCCGACGACCGCGGTGTCGGTGATGGGTCCGTCGCTCACGACCGGATCATCCCGTGCGGGTCGTCACCCCGCTCGGCGGAGCGGGATGCCCGCTGCCGGTCGGCGGCCTCGACGACCCGGCGCAGCGGCACCAGCCCGGACAAGAGGCCCGCGACCAGCAGCAGGAGCGACTGCCAGGTGGTCGGGAGCACGACGTCGCCCCCCGGGCCGGCGAACCCGAGCACGCCGACGACCACGATCCACGCCACCAGCGGGGAGGCGGCGACGGGCGTCGCGGTGGACACGTCCGCGGCGGCGTGGATCAGCCACGGCATGGTCAGCAGCACCAGCACGGTGCCCACCGGGACCGGCACCGGGCCGAGGTACAGGGGCTGGAGCAGCAGCTCGAGCGCGGTGAGCAGCACGGCGGCCACCAGGACCGCCGCGAGGGTCGCCCAGCGCATCAGGCGAGCCCCGCGAAGAGGTCGTCGGCCGGGGCCGGGCCCGCACCCGAGGCGAGCGTGTACTCCTCGACCGCGAGCAGCGGCTGGGCGACGTCGTTGCTCATCGCGAACGCCACCGGCCCGTCGGCGGCCGCCCCGCCCTCCCACACCGCGATCTGCGTGGCGTGCGCGCGCATCGCCGCGACGAGCGCGGCCCGGTGGCCGGACACGTCCAGCCGGGTGGTGACGACGGCGTCGGGCGCACTGGGCAGCTCGTCGGGCTCGGGGAACCGGAACGGCATGCCGGGCAGGTCGGCGATGCCCGCGAGCCCCGCCTCCAGGGCGGAGCGGGACCGCACGGCGTGGAAGACCCGCAGGACGGTGTCCGGCCGGGCCTTCGCCCCCGCCGTGGTGAGGGCGTGGGCGCGGACGTGATCCGGGTGGCCGTAGCCGCCGTCGTCGGCGTAGGAGACGAGGACCTGGGGCCGCAGCTCGTCGACGACGGCGAGCAGCTGCGCGAGCTGCTCGTCGAACGCCTCCGGCGCGGCGAGGGCCCGCGGGTGCAGCACGGCGGGCGCGAGGGCGCGGGTGCCCTCGCCGTGCTCCATGCCGCTGTCCCGCCAGCGCCCGAGCCCGCCCAGGAAGCGGTGCTCCGGCCCGCCGAGGGCGGCGAGCGCCCCGGCCAGCTCGTGCACGCGGTACCCGCCGAGCTGGTCGCCGCGGTCCGGTGCGAGCTCGCGCAGCTCGGGCGGGATGACCTCGCCCTCCTCCCCCAGCGAGCAGGTCAGGACCGCGCAGGCCGTGTCCGGGTCGGCGCTGTACCGGGCGATCGCGCCGCCGGTGGTGAGGGTCTCGTCGTCGGGGTGCGCGTGGACGAACAGGATCCGGCGGGCGGGCAGCACCCCGAGAGCATCGCATTGTGGTTCCCCGACGCGTCCCGGCGGCCCCGCAGCGCGCGTGAGGGATCCCTACCGCGCGCCGGCACCCGCCCGAAGCGCGTCATGGATCCCTCCTGCGCCTCATGAGGCGGTCAGAGCAGCGCCCGGCGTTCGGCGTAGTGACAGGCGACGGGATGTCCCTGGCCGCGCTCGACCAACGCCGGCGGCTGCTCCACGCACGTCGTCCGCTGGGCGTCCGTGAGCTCGTTCGCGAACTTCGGGCAGCGGGTGCGGAACCGGCAGCCGCTCGGCGGGTTCGCCGGGCTCGGCAGGTCGCCGACGACCGTGATCCGCTCCCGGGCCCGCTCCTTGCGCGGGTCCGGCAGCGGGATCGCCGAGATCAGCGCCTGGGTGTACGGGTGCGCCGGCCCCGAGAACAGCTCCTCGGCCGTGCCCGTCTCGACGATCGAGCCCAGGTACATCACCGCGATCCGATCCGCGATGTGCCGCACCACCGACAGGTCGTGGCTGACGAACAGGTACGACAGGCCCAGCTCGGCCTGCAGCTCGTCGAGCAGGTTGAGCACGCCGGCCTGGATGGAGACGTCCAGCGCGGAGACCGGCTCGTCGAGCACCAGCAGCTTCGGCCGCAGGGCGAGTGCTCGGGCGATGCCGATGCGCTGCCGCTGCCCGCCGGAGAACTCGTGCGCGTACCGGTTGCCGTGCTCCGGCTTGAGCCCGACGGTCTGCATCAGCCGCCGGACCTGCTCGCGCCCGTCCTCCCGGTAGAGCCCGTGGATCCGCAGCGGCTCGGCGATGATCTCGTTCACCGGCAGCCGCGGGTCCAGCGAGGCGTACGGGTCCTGGAACACGATCTGCAGCTCGCGGCGCAGCGCGCGCATGTCGCCGCGCCCGATCGTCGTGAGGTCCCGGCCCTTGTAGAGCACCTCGCCGGAGGTCGCGGGCAGCAGGTTGAGCACCACCCGCGCGGTGGTGGACTTGCCGCAGCCGGACTCGCCGACGAGCCCCAGGGTCTCCCCCTCGGCGATGTCGAACGAGACGTCCGAGACGGCCTGCACCGCGCCGATCTGGCGGCGGACCAGGCCCTTCGAACGGATCGGGAAGTGCTTGACGACGTTGCGGACGCTCAGCAGCGTCCGGGTGCCCTGCTCCACGGCGGTCATGCCCGGGCCTCCCCGTCGGGACCGGTCTGCGCGGTCAGCCCCGCGAGCGCCTCGTGGTCGACGACCTGGCTGTCGAACACGTCCGTCGCCTCCTGGCCCTCGAGCGTCTCGGCGTAGTGGCAGGCGGCGAGGTGCCCGGGGCCGGTGGTCGCCCGCAGCTCCGGCTCGCTCTCGTCGCACCGCTCGGTGTGTTTGGGGCAGCGCGGCCCGAACGGGCAGCCGGGCGGCATGTTGACGACCGACGGTGGCGACCCCGGGATCGGCGTGAGCCGCTCGCTGGGCCGGTCGAGCCGAGGCAGGCTGCCGAGCAGGCCGAGCGTGTAGGGCATGCGCGGGGTGTAGAAGACCTCCTCGGCGGTGCCGACCTCGACGGGCTTGCCCGCGTACATGACCATCACCCGGTCGGCCTGGCCGGCGATCACGCCGAGGTCGTGGGTGATGAGCACCATCGCCGCACCCGTCTCCGCCTGCGCCGCGGCGAGCGCCTCGAGGATCTGCGCCTGGACGGTGACGTCGAGCGCGGTGGTCGGCTCGTCGGCGATGATCACGTCCGGGTCGTTGGCCATGGCGATCGCGATGACGACGCGCTGCCGCATGCCGCCCGAGAGCTCGTGCGGGTAGGAGTTCGCCCGGTCCTTCGCGTTGGGGATCCGGACCTTGTCGAGCAGCTCGACGGCCCGGTTCGCGGCCGCCTGCTTCGACACGTCGTGGTGGGCGCGGACGGCCTCGGCGATCTGGGCCCCGACGGTGTAGACGGGGTTCAGCGAGGTCATCGGGTCCTGGAAGATCATCGCGATCCGGGAGCCGCGGATCCGCGTCATCTCCGCCTCGGACAGCGTGAGCAGGTCCCGGCCGTCGAACCGCACCGAGCCGGTGACCTGCGCGGTGGCCGGCAGCAGCCGCATCACCGCCATCGAGGTCACGGACTTGCCGGAGCCGGACTCGCCGACGATGCCGAGCACCTCGCCGCGGTGCAGCACGTAGTCCACGCCGCGGACGGCCCGGACCGGCCCGTCGGCGCTGGGGAAGGTCACGTCGAGGCCGGAGACCTCNCGTCGCCGGCGCGGCCGCGCCGGCGGCTCCCGTTCGGGGAGAGATCGATGTCCTCGGCCACTACTGGCGCACCTTCGTCTGCTGCGGGTCGAACGCGTCACGCAGGCCGTCGCCGATGAAGTTGATCGTGAGCGCGATGAGGATGATGAACAGGCCGGGGAAGTAGAACAGCCACGGCCGGGTGGTGAGCGCCGTCTGCGCCTCGCTGACCAGCAGGCCGAGCGAGGTGTCCGGCGGCGTCACGCCGAAGCCCAGATAGGACAGCGAGGTCTCGAGCAGGATCGCCAGCGCCACCAGGATGGTGAGGTTCACCAGGATCGAGCCCAGGGCGTTGGGCACGAGGTGGCGCAGGATGATCCGCGTGTCGCTCGCGCCGAGCGCCTTCGCGGCCTCCACGAACTCCTTCTCCCGCAACGACAGGACGACCCCGCGCGAGACCCGGGAGACGTAGGCCCAGTACAGCGCCGCGATGACCAGCGCGATCAGGTACCAGGTGCCGCCGAAGTTGTGCGAGAGCATCGCGGCCACGGCGATCAGCGGCAGCGTGAGCACCAGGTCGGAGATGCGCATCATGATCGTGTCGACCTTGCCGCCGAAGTACCCGGCGACCGAGCCCCACAGCGTGCCGACCAGCGTGGCCAGGATGGCGACGGACACCGAGACCTGCAGCGAGATCCGGGTGCCCCGCAGCACCTGCGCGAACTGGTCGCGGCCTGCGGAGTCGGTGCCGAAGGGATGGTCCCAGGAGGGCGGGACGGAGTTGTCCGGCGTGTACTGCCCCGGGTCGTACTTCCAGAGCACGCCGCCGACGTAGGCCAGCAGGATCAGCGCGACCAGCACTCCGAGGCTGACGACGGCCGCGCGGTGCTGCAGGAACCGCCGGAGGACCAGCTGCCCCTGGCTGCGCTCGGCGACCGTGAACTCGCGGTCCGGGGCGGCGGGCGCCGGCCGGGTCCCCGGGGTCTCGGTCCGGGTGTCAGGCATAGCGGATCCTCGGGTCCAGGACGCCGTAGAGCAGGTCGGCGATCAGGTTGAAGGCGATCACCACGGTCGCCGCGAGCAGCAGCCAGGAGGCCGTCGCGTAGACGTCGTTGGTCCGGATGGCGGTGAGCAGGTAGTCGCCCATGCCCTTCCACTGGAAGACGGTCTCGGTCACGACGGCGCCGCCGATGATCGACGCGATGTCCAGCGCCGTCACGGTGGTCAGCGGGATGAGGGCGGTGCGCAGCGCGTGCTTGACCATCACGGTCCGCCGGGACAGCCCCTTGGCCCGGGCCAGTCGGACGTAGTCCGAGTTCATCACCTCGAGCATCGAGGCCCGGGTGAACCGGCTCCAGGCGGCGTAGGAGATCAACGCCAGCGAGATCGTCGGCAGGATCATGTGCCCGATGACGTCCACGACGTAGGCCCCGGTGCCCCGCGGCGGGGGCACGGACGCCTGGCCGATCGTGTAGATCGCCTGGGTGCCCACGGCGCCGTTGAACGAGATGCCTGCCTGCTTGAGCAGGATCGCGAACCAGAACGCCGGCATGGCGAGGAACAGGAAGCCGACGAACGTCGCGGCGTAGTCGAACTTCGAGTACTGCTTGACCGCCGTCAGGACGCCGATCACCACCGCCAGGAGCAGCGCGAGCACCATCGCCAGCGCGATCAGCCGGATGGTGACCAGGAAGCGGTCCCCCAGGTCGTGGCCGATGTTCGCCGTGGACACGACCGACGGGCCGAAGTTCCCGGTGAAGATGCCGCCGAGCCACGAGAAGTACCGCTGGAGCAGCGGCTGGTCGAGGTGCAGGCGGACGTACTCCGCGTCGATCACGTTCTGCGGAGCGGGCGGGTTCTTCTCCCGCAGCGGCGCGAGGGGGTCGGCCGACGCGGAGCCCAGCGCGAAGATGACGAACGACGAGACGATCAGGACCGGTATCGAGTACAGGATCCTGCGCACGGCGAAGGCGAGCATGCGGATGTGCTTCTTCCGACTCGTGGTGGGAGCACGGTCCGCTCCGAGCGTGGCCGGGCGGGCCGCCGTCTGAGCAGGGTAACCCCGGGGCCGGGCCCGGGCCGCGCGGCCGACTCGTGGTCGGCCGGCTCCCCGGGCCCGCTCCCGGTTCTCACGTCACGAGCCGGAGCGGATGCCCCACTCCGCGGTGTTGTAGGTGATCCCGTCGAGCGACGCGTTGTTGCGCACGTTGCCCAGCGTGTTCTGCACCGCGGCCAGGGTCGGCTTCTGGTACAGCGGCAGGACGTAGGCGTCCTCGGCCATGATCTTGTCGGCCTGGTTCAGCTTGGCCCGGGCGTCGTTGATGTCGGTCGACGCCGCGGCCTCGTTGATCAGCTGGTCCGTGGTCGGGTTGACGTACTTGCCGTAGTTCGACCCGGAGTTCGACAGCCACAGCTGCTGCGCGCCGCCGAACGGCGCCGGCGACATGATCCAGCCGAACACGATGACGTCGTAGTCACCCGTGCTGGTGGTCGTGCCCAGGCTGTCCGTCGTCGAGATCTCGACGTTCACACCGAGCTGCTTCGCGTACTGCTGGAACAGCTCGCACTCGGTCTGCCGGACCGCGTTGCCGACCGTGTAGCGCATCCGCAGGGGCGGAACGGCCTGGCCGTTGGGCGCGACGAGCGCGGTGCCCACGCCGGTGTAGCCGGCGTCGGTGAGGACCTTCTTGGCCCGCTCGACGTCACCCGAGCCCTGCCCGGTGGCGGTGAGGTTGTCCTGGTAGCCCTCCTGCTGCGGCACGAACATCTTGTTCTGCAGCGGCTTGATGTCCGGGTTGAACTGCCCGACCGTCTTCGCGATGACGTCCTGCGTGTTCACGGCGATGTAGAGCGCCTGGCGCAGCGCCTTGTCGGCCAGGAACGGGTTCTGCAGGTTGAAGTCGAAGTGCTCCCACGACAGCCCCGCCGCCTGCGCGTTCGAGACGTTCGGGATGTTGTTGAGCTGGTTGACGATGTCGACCTGCGGCTGCGGGAACAGCGCCTGGACCTCGTTGTTCTGCAGGGCCAGCGGCTCCTGCGTGGCGTCGGTGATCACGCGGATCACCAGCCGCTCGAGCTTCGGCTTGGTGGCGCCGTACCACTGCGCGTTCGGGACCAGCGTCAGCGCGACGTTGTCCTGCCAGTTCTCGACCTGGAACGGGCCGGCCGAGTAGTTCGGCACCGTCTTGCCGAACCAGTCGAAGGCCGCGGCGAGGCCGTCGGGGGTGTTCAGGTCACCCTGCTGCGCGCCGAGGTGGGCCGGGTACAGGGGAGCGGCCGAGTTGAAGAGGCTCTGCCAGTCCGTGTACGGCTTCGACAGCGTGACCGTGACGGTCTTCCCGTCGTCCGAGCCGGTGACGGCGGTGACCTGGTCGTAGCCGCCGTTGCCGGCGGTCTCGCACGCCGGGCAGTCCCGGGTGTTCTGCCACTTCCAGCTCATGACGAAGTCGTCGGCGGTGACGGGCGTGCCGTCGTTCCAGACCGCGGACGGCTTGATCTTGTAGACGATGGTCGTCGGGTTCGTGAGGTCGGCCGAGTCCAGCAGGTCCGTGTTCAGGGTCGGCTTGAGGTCGGGCGACGTGTAGAAGGCGTACGTGACCATCGGCTTGATCGCCATGCCGGTCCAGTCGACGTTGCCCTCGGACGAGATGACGTTCCAGTTGTCGATGTTCTTCTCGGAGGCCAGGGTCACCGTCCCGCCCTGCTGCAGCTGGTCCGCGGGGACGCTGTTGCAGGTGTTCGGGTTGGTGCTGCAGTCGCCGTAGACCCCGCCCGAGCTGCCGCCGGCGCCACCACCGCCGCCGCAGGCCGCCAGCACAAGGGTCGCCGCCGTGGCGACCGCTGCGGCCGCGGCCGCCCTCGTTCTTCTCATGGACTTCCTCGATCTCTCGCCTGTCCCGGCCCGGTCGGGCCACCGGATCGGAGCACCTCGTCCCTGCCGCGTGGCCGTCCATGTGCCGGGCGGCCGCCCGATCCCTGCGCAACTTAGGAACCTCACAGCACACCCCGCCAACGATGTCGCCGATCGTGACCAAAGGGTGACGTGAAGTGGACAGCGCGACACATCGTGATTACTCTGGAGTAACTTGCGCCCGGACGAGGGAGGCTCAGCTGACCGGGGCGCTCCATCGTTGCGCTCCGGTGAGCGGTCCCGTCTCCAGCGGGCCGGGGCCGAACCCGGTCGCGGCAGCGCCGGGCACGGTGCTCACGAGGAGCGACACCTGCTGGAAGAGCGGCAGCACCGGCAGCTGCGCCCAGAGCACCCGCTCGGCCGTGGCGAGCTGCTCCGGATCGGGCACCGCGGCGGTCGCCAGCGACTCGAGCACGGGCTGCAGCGCGGTCGAGCAGAAGCCGTTGGGCAGGGCGGGCGGTGCGGGCAGCGACGGCGTCGGGTCCGGGCAGCCGTGGTCCGAGGCCAGCTGCGGCCCGAGCGGTCCGCCCACGGCCCGGGGCTGCACCAGGATGTCGGCCCGCACGGTCGCGTTCGGTGCGGCGGTACCACTCGGGGGCACCGAGGTGGTGGTGGGGGCACCGGACGCGGTCGACGGACCGGTCACGGGCGCGGGCGAGGGCCCGGTCGTCGGGACGGTCACCGGCGCCGGGGTCGCCGAGTCCGACACCGAGCTCGGCGGGGCGCTCGTGCTGGGCGGCGTCGCCACCACCGCACGCTGGGTGAAGAGGTCCGCCGCGGGCGGCGCGACCACCTGCACCCCGATGCCCGCCGCCCGGAGCTGCTCCGCGACCGCCTCGGCCACGTCGACGTCCGTGACCCGCTCGGCGCCGGCCGCGATCACCAGGTTCAGCGGGGTGTTCCCGAGGGTCCAGGCGCCGTCCGCACCCCGGGAGTAGCCGGCCTCGGTGAGCAGCCGCTCGGCGGCGGCCGGGTCGGGGCGGGCCGGGGCGCCCGGCGGCGCGGTCGGGGCGTAGCCGGGCTGGGAGGGGGCGAGGCCGAACGCGTCGGCCGGCAGCGCGGCCGGGGCCACCTCGGCGCGGATCCGCTCGCGGTCCAGCAGGGCCCCGACGGCCTGGCGCACCCGGACGTCGGACAGGGGGCCGTAGTCCGAGCGCAGGGCGAGGTCGGTGACGGTCGCGCGCGGCGCGGGCACGGTCGTGACCCCCCCGCCGAGCGGGGCCAGGGCCTCGGTGACCTCCGGCCCCGAGGTCGGCATCGCGACGTCGACGTCGCCGACCCGCAGGCCCTCGGCGAGGGTCTGCGGGCCGAGCCGGCGGAGCACGATCTGGTCGAGCGTGGCCGGGGTGGCCCAGTACAGGTCGTTGCGGACGAGGGTGACCTCGCCCCGGGCGCGGTCGACGGCGGCCACGCGGAAGGGCCCGCCCGAGGCGGGCAGGCCACCCTGCAGCGCGCCGGTCCAGGAGCCGGGCGCGTCCTTGAGGATCTGCGCGGGCAGCAGGCCGGAGAAGAGGTGCTGCCACTGCGGGTAGGGCTCGTCGAACACCACGTCGACCGCCTTGCCGCCGGCCCGCGACCGCACGTCCGTGACGTGCCGGTACCCCTCGGCGTCGATCGTGCCGGGCTGGGTGCGCATCTGCTGCCACAGGTAGACGAAGTCCTCGGCGGCGATGGGCGAGTTCGACGACCACGAGGCCTGCACGTTGAGCTCGTAGCTCACCGTGAACGGGCTCGTCGAGACGACCTCGGCGCTGGTGGCGACCGTGCGGTCGAGCTGCAGGTCGCCCCGGGCGTCGGGCCGGAACACCGACGGCAGCACCAGCGTGGCCAGCGCCTGCGTGACCGGCGAGCGGTCCGCGAGGAGGTGCGGGTTGAAGCCCGCGCCGAGGTCGTCCACCCCGACGACGACCTCGGTGGCCCGGACCGCCGTCGGCGGGGGTGCCGGCTGCGGCGGCGCGGGCTGCGCCACCGGCGCGTCCGTGCACGCCGCCAGCAGGGTCAGCAGGCAGGCGCCGACCACGAGCAGCGTGCTGCGCGCCCAGCCGGTCACGTGCCCTCCCCCCGCCCGGGGGCCGGGCGGCCCGCCGGACCGCCATCGTCGCACCGGCGGTGTGGCGGAGCCGTGTGGGGCCCGGCCCGCGGAGCCCGCGACTAGCGGGAGACGCCAGCCGCCGCGGCCTTGGCCCGGGCGCGCTGCCGGCCGCGCAGGTGCGAGTCCAGCTCGACCTTGCGGATCCGGACGTTCTCGGGCGTGACCTCGACGCACTCGTCGTTGGCGCAGAACTCCAGGCTCTGCTCCAGCGACAGGATCGTCGGCGGGGTGAGCTTGACCAGCTCGTCGCCCGTCGACTTGCGCATGTTCGTCAGCTTCTTCTCCCGCACGATGTTGACCTCGAGGTCCTCGTTGCGGGTGTACTCGCCGATGACCATGCCCTCGTAGACCTGGGTGCCCGGACCCACGAACAGCACGCCGCGGTCGGAGAGCGCGTCCACGGCGTAGCCGGTGACGGCGCCCGCGCGGTCCGCGATCAGGGAGCCGCGCAGCCGGCTGGAGATCTCGCCGACCCAGGGGCCGTAGCCGTCGAAGACGTGGCTGGCGATGCCCGCGCCGCGGGTGATCGTGAGGAACTCGGTGCGGAAGCCGATCAGGCCGCGCGACGGGACCCGGAAGTCCAGCCGGACCCGGCTCTCGCCGTGCACCATCTGGCTCATCTCGCCCTTGCGGGCGGCGAGCAGCTGGGTGACGGCGCCGAGCGAGTCGGCGGGCACGTCGATCGACAGCTGCTCGAACGGCTCGTGCAGCGTGCCGTCGATCATCTTCGTGACGACCTCGGGCTTGCCGACGGTGAGCTCGAAGCCCTCGCGGCGCATGGTCTCCACCAGGATCGCCAGGGCGAGCTCGCCGCGGCCCTGGACCTCCCAGGTGTCGGGGCGCTCGGTGGGCAGCACGCGCAGGGACACGTTGCCGACCAGCTCGGCGTCGAGGCGGCCCTTGACCTGGCGGGCGGTGAGCTTCTGGCCGGGCTTCGGGTCGCGCCCGACCAGCGGCGAGGTGTTGATGCCGATCGTCATCGAGATCGCCGGCTCGTCGACGTGGATGCGCTCGAGCGGGACCGGGTTCTCCGGGTCCGCGAGCGTGTCGCCGATCATCACGTCCGCGATGCCGGCGACGGCCACGATGTCGCCCGCGACGGCCTCCTCGGCCGGCACGCGCTGCAGTCCCTCGGTGCGCAGCAGCTCGGTGATCTTGACGCGGGTGACCGTGCCGTCCTCCTTGCACCAGCCGATCTGCTGGCCGCGGCGGATCACGCCCGCGCGGACCCGGCAGAGCGCGATGCGGCCGAGGAAGGAGGTGGCGTCGAGGTTCGTGACGTGCGCCTGCAGCGGGGCGTCCGGATCGTCGGTCGGCGCCGGGACGGTGTCGAAGAGGACGTCGAAGAGCGGCTGGAGGTCCTCGGAGTCCGGCAGCGCGCCGTCGGCGGGCCGGTTGCGCGAGGCGCGGCCGGCGCGGCCGGAGGCGTAGACGACCGGGAGGTCGAGCAGGCGGGCGGTGGCGTCCTCGTCGAGGTCCAGCTCGTCCGCGAGCTCGAGCAGCAGCTCGAGCGACTCGTCGACGACCTCCTCGATGCGGGCGTCCACACGGTCGGTCTTGTTGACCACCAGCATCACGGGCAGGCCCGCGGCGAGGGTCTTGCGCAGCACGAAACGGGTCTGCGGGAGCGGGCCCTCGGACGCGTCGACCAGCAGGACCACGCCGTCGACCATCGACAGGCCGCGCTCGACCTCGCCGCCGAAGTCCGCGTGGCCCGGGGTGTCGATCACGTTGATCGTGACGCCCTGCCAGGTCACGGTGGTGTTCTTCGCGAGAATGGTGATGCCCTTCTCGCGCTCGAGGTCGCCGGAGTCCATCACGCGGTCGACGGGCTCGGCCCGCTCGCCGAAGGCGCCCGAGGCGCGCAGCATCGCGTCGACGAGGGTGGTCTTCCCGTGGTCGACGTGCGCGACGATCGCCACGTTGCGCAGTTCGCGCGTACCGTCCGGCAGGCCGCGGTCGGCGGTCTGCGGGGCGGCGGCGAGAGTGGATCCGGCTGTGCTCACACTTCACGGTATCCCGGCGGGGGTCTGGACCTTCGCGAAAGGTCAGCCTAGGCTCACCTCACGATGGGCAAGGTGAAGAAGAAGTGCTGCCGGTCGAAGCCGAAGCGGTGCAAGAGCTGCCCCGTCGTCGCGCTCCGGCTGAAGAAGATGGACGCCGAGAACCTCTCGGGCAAGGAGTACGCCCGGGCGCTCAAGACGGCGCGCATCTACTGAGGTCGCAGGCCTGCGCGGGCCCGCCCCCGTCCACGGTGGACGATCGGTGGCCGTCCGCGGACGAGCCCCGCGAGAGCCTCTGAATCGTTCCCTGCTCGGCCGACGCCGGCCGTGGTGATCCCGGCGCACCGCCTCCGGCGCCGATGACCAAGGTCACACAGTGATCCGGACCGCCACGACCCCGTCCGCGGGCGGGTCACCCGGCCCTCCGGGCGAGGACGACCGCGCGGCCGATCTCGTCCAGCACCCGTTCCGGCCGCGTCGCGAGCTCGTGCCAGCCGCACGTCAGCACCGTCCAGCCCGCCCGGGCGAGCACGCCGCGCCGCCACAGCGTGCGCCGGCGCTCCTCCGCCCCCGGCGGGCACGCCCACCCCTCGGACTCCACGGCCACCCGCGCCTGCGGGAAGGCCACGGGCAGCACCACGCCGGCCGCCGGATGGTCCGTGCGCCAACCGATCAGCCGGGCCTCCCGCAGCCGCGCGACCAGGAGCCGGACAGCGGCGGGTCCCGCCCGTTCCGCGCTCGCGGCCAGGGCGGCCCGCGCCGCGGTGGCGCCCGCCGCGCCGATGTTCCGCGTGTGCGCCCGGGCCACCTCCGCGAACCCGACGTGCGCCTGCAGGGCACGGTCCAGGCACGGGCCGCCGGCCGCGCCCAGCTCCACCGCCGCCTCCAGCACGGCGAGCGGCAGCGCGGTGACCGGGACGCCGTGCCGGCTCGTGCGGTCGTCGTCCGCGAGGTCGCGACGGCGGACGGTGACACCCGGCCGGTTCCGCGGCGAGCGGCGGCGTGGCACGGTCACGGCGATCTCGCCGGCGAGGGCCGCGGCGACGCCGTGCCACCAGGCGGCCGCCAGCCCGCTCAGCACCGCGTCGTCGCCCGCCCACAGGACGGCGGCCCGGACCCGCGCCTCGTCGGTCAGCCGGTGGCCGCGGTCGAGGTACACGCGCGGGTGCAGCGGCACCCACTGCCGGCCGGCGAGCCGCCGGTCGATCGCGTCGGCGGACAGCCCCGCCGCCCGCGCCTGCGCCCGCCCGACCACCCCCGCCTGACGCCGGAGGAGGGCGTCGAGCGCGCGGTGTGTGGAGGGCGCGGAGTGCACGGACTGCGCCGACGGGAGAGCAGCGGCGTGCGCAGCAGGGACGGTGGGGAGAGCAGGGGAAGCGGGCAGAGCAGCGGCGGCGGGCAGAGCAGCGGCGGCGGGCAGAGCAGCGGCGGCGGGCAGAGCAGCGGCGGCGGGCAGAGCAGCGGCGGTGGGCGCGAGGGGGCTGAGGTGCGTGATCGGCTCCATGCCCGGTTTCGACGGAAGCCCGCCCGCCCCGGTTCCACCCCACCCGACAATTCGCAGGAGCGAACCATCACGCGCGAGAACCCCGCCCACACCTGCGTTATGGATCCATAACGCGCGAAGACCCTGCCCAGATTCGCGTCATGGAACCATGACGCGCGAGAACCCCGCCCGAACTCGCGTCATGGAACCCATGGCGCGATCCGGAGAAACTTCCGAACGTGTACGGATCCCTACTACCGTCGCGTCGGGTGGAGGAGGGCCTCCAGGTCCCCGACCACCGCGAGGTCGGCGTCCACCCACGCGACGGTCGGCAGCTCCCGCGCCGTCAGCCAGCGGACCGCGAGGTGCTCCAACGCCTTGGGCTCGGGCGAGTCCGGGCGCAGCGTGGCGGCGTACATCCGCAGCACCAGCTCCCCGCCCGACGTGGTCACGGGCAGGTCGGTCCCCACCCGCTCCCCCACGTCGACCTGCGCGGCCAGCTCCTCGGCGCACTCCCGGGTGAGCGCCTCCGGCTCCGACTCGCCCGGTTCGGCCCGCCCGCCGGGCAGCTCCCACCGGCCCCGCAGCTCAGCCGGCCGCGCCCGCTGGGCGGCGAGCAGCGCGCCGTCGCGCACCACGGCCGCCCCGACGACGGCCGGCGCCCCGGCGAGCTCCTCCGCCCGCCGCCGGTAGACCTCACCCCGGGCGGCGAGCATCGCCCGCATCAGCCGGCGCACCAGGATCGCGTCGCCGAGCCGGCCGACCGGCCCGAAGGGCGAGCGCCACCGGATCTCGTCCCGCATCACCGTGCCGCCGGGCCGGTCGGCGAGGGTCGTGGTGTGCACCAGGCCCTTCGCCAGGCCGCCCGCCAGCTCGGACACCATCCCGTCGACGCCCACGGAGCGGATCCGCGAGCGGTACGGCAGCCGGACGCCCGGCGCGAGCCGGGCCTCGAGCACCACCTCGTCGCCCGGGACCAGCAGCCGGACGGGCGCGGAGTAGCGGTGCCCGACCGCGCGCAGCGACTCGTCGGCGGCCTCGCCGTCCCGCACCACGCCGGCCACCAGCCGGCGCGGTGCCGCGATCAGGGTCGAGCAGCTCTCCACGGGCACGAGCCGGGATCGTCCCAGACCGGTCCCGTCCTGGCCGGGCACACCGTCGCGCCACGCCTCACGGCGCGGGCCAGCGCACCTCCATCCGCGCCCCGCCCCACGCCGACACACCCGCGGACACCGCGCCGCCGCGACCGTGCACCAGGGCCGCGACCAGCGCCAACCCGAGCCCGGCGTGCCCGCCGCCGGCCTCCTGGGACAGGCGCGTGAACCGGTCGAACACCCGCACCCGGTCGGCCTCCGGGATGCCCGGGCCGTCGTCGGAGACCACGAGCCGGGTCACCCGCCCGGCCGGCAGCACCTCGATCCGGACCCGGGTCGCCGCGTAGCGCGCGGCGTTGCCGAGCAGGTTGTCGAGCACCAGCGCGACCTCCGCGGGCCCCGCCGCGGCCAGGGCGACCCCCGGCGCGAGCAGCTCGGGCGCCGGTCCGGAGGACACCCGGTCGATCGCCGCCCGGGCCGCCTCGACCACGTCGACGGGTTCGGGGTCGGGCCGCTGTCCGGCGTCGGCGCGGGCCAGCGCGAGCAGATCGGCGAGCAGGCCGGACAGCCGTTGTGCCTCGACGGCGACGTCGCGCAGCGTCTCCTCCGCCAGGGCGGGGTCCGGGTGCGCGACCGCCACCTCGGCCTGCGCGCGGATCGCGGCGACCGGGGAGCGCAGCTCGTGGGCCGCGTCGCCGGTGAACCGTTCGAGCCGGGCGGCGGCCTCGTCGCGGCGGGCGAGCAGCGAGTTCAGCTCCTCGGCGAGGGCGCGCAGCTCGTCGTGCGCCGCGGGGACCGGCAGCCGGCGCCCGGGCGGGAGCGCGGCCGCCGCGGCCCGCATCCGGTCGACCGGACGCAGGGCCGCCCGCGTCGCCACCCAGGCCGCGAGCGCCACGACCGCCGCCGCGAGCAGCCCCGCCACGACGAACCCGACGGCCGCCCGGGCCAGCAGCGTCGCCCCGCCGACGAGGTCGCCCGAGGCGAACACCAGCCGGGTGCTCCCGTCGGGCAGGATCACCGGGTCCGCGACCCAGCGGGTGGCGGCGCCGTCGAGGAACACGTTCTCGGCCCGCCCGGCCGCGAGGTCACGGACATCCCGTGCGGTCATCGGCAGCGGCCCGCGCCCGTCCACCGGCGTGCCCGCGGTGTCGGTGATCCGGATCGACGGCGGGGCGGCCCCGTCGTCGACCGCCGCGCCCGCCTCGAGCCGGGACACGACGACCCCGGCCTGGGTGTGCAGCTCGTTGTCCGCCGCGGCGACCAGCGTGGTGTAGAGCAGGGTCACCCCGAGCCGGCTCAGCGCCAGCAGCGCGACGAGCGCGACCGCGCCGACCACGGTGGTGATCCGGAAGCGCAGCGTGCGGTGCCGCCACCAGCCGCGGACCCACGGCACCCGGGAGCGCGCCAGGCCGCGGACGAACCGGCGCCGGAACACCGCTCAGCCCGATCCGACGAGGTACCCGTGCCCGCGGACGGTGCGCAGCACGTGCCCGGCGCCGACGGCGTCGAGCTTGCGGCGCAGGTACCCCACGTAGACCTCGACGACGTTGCGGCTCGCGGCCTGCTCGTCGCCCCACACCAGGCGGAGCAGCTCGTCCTTGGCGACGGCGGTGTCCGGCCGGCGGGCCAGCGCGTGCAGCAGCTCGAACTCCCGCGGCGACAGCTCGACCGGCGCGTCCTCCCAGGTGACCGACCGCGACGCGGGATCGACGACCAGCCCGCCCAGCCGCACCCGCTGCCCGGAGCGCCCGAGCGCGGCGTCGCGCCGGCGCAGCATCGCCTTGAGCTGCGCCACGAGCACGACGAAGGAGAAGGGCTTGACGAGGTAGCCGTCCGCCCCCAGGTCCAGCCCGTCGGCCTGGTCGATCTCGCCGTCCTTGGCGGACAGCAACAGCACCGGGGTGTCGACCCCGGCGGCGCGCATGCGCTCGAGGACCCGGTAGCCGGAGAGCCCGGGCAGGATGATGTCGAGCACGAGCGCGTCGAAACCGCCGGTCAACGCGGCGCGCAGCGCGGAGTCGCCGTCGCCGACCGCGACGACCTCCATCCCCTCGGCGGTCAGCCCGCGGGTCAGCGCCGTGCGCACCCCGGGCTCGTCGTCCACCACCAGCACCCTGGCCATCGCCGACAACGTACCGCCGGGCGCGCCCCCGGCATCACCGATCGACGCCCGCTCCGCCCGCTCCGCTCAGTCGTTTCTCAGCGGCGGGGTGTCCGGTTGAGACCTCTCTCAGCGCCTGTGCGTCAGGCTTATCGGCATGGCAGTGGGAACGGCGGGACGGCTCTGGGCCCGCATCGGGACGGGTCTGGCGATCGCGGGCGCGGTCGGCTTGGGACTGGTGGCGATGCCCGCCGGCGCGGGCGCGGCGCCGAACCTGCCGCCGGTCTCGCCGGAGGACCTGGTGGCCTCGGTCGAGAAGGCGAACCCCGGGCCGCTCGCCGGCACGGTGGAGCTGGACAACGCGCTCGGCCTCCCCGCCGTCCCCGGCGTGCCGGAGCTCGCGAACGGCACCCGGGAGGCCCGCGTCTGGTCGGACGGCGCGGGCAAGGGCCGCGTCGCGCTGCCGTCGGACCAGGGCGAGAAGACCTTCGTCTCCGACGGGACCACGGCCTGGTCCTACGACTCCACCGACCGCACCGCCACGAAGAAGACGATCACCCCGGGCGAGCACCGGCCCGAGGCCGCCGACCCGACCCGCTCGGCCGCGGACGCGATCGCCCGGCTGCGCACCACCAGCACCGTGAGCGTCGACGGCACCGCCGAGGTGGCGGGCCGCCCGGCCTACGAGCTGGTGCTGGCGCCCACGCCCACCGAGCGGACGCTGCTGCGCGAGGTCCGGATCGCCGTCGACTCGGAGAAGCGGATCCCGTTACGGCTCACCGTCCTGGCCACCGGCTCCGCGGACCCCGCCTTCGAGGTCGGGTTCACCGACATCACCTTCGGCCCGCAGGACGCCTCGCTCTTCACCTTCACCCCGCCGCCGGGCACCACGGTGAAGGACGCGCCGCAGGGCGGGCCCGACCGCGACGAGACCGGCGGGGCGAGGCCGACCGTCGTCGGCGACGGGTGGGACGCCGTCGTGATCGCGAAGCGGCCCGAGCAGGGCCAGGCACCGCAGGGCGGGCCCGACCTGTCGCGCCTCGGCACCCCGGTCAACGGGTCCTGGGGCAGCGGACGGCTGATCACCACCGCGGTCGCCAGTGCGATCGTGACGGACGACGGCCGGCTCGCCGCCGGCGCCGTGCCCGAGCAGGTGCTCACCGAGGCCCTCGCGAAGTGACGACCGTGCCCGTGCGGGAGGCTGCGCGGGTGACCGCCGCCCCCGCCGCCCGGGCCGTCGGCCTGCGGAAGGTCTACGGCCGCACGGTCGCGGTGGCGGGCCTCGATCTCGAGGT
Source organism: Pseudonocardia lutea (assembly GCF_042658055.1). Lineage (NCBI taxonomy): Bacteria > Bacillati > Actinomycetota > Actinomycetes > Pseudonocardiales > Pseudonocardiaceae > Pseudonocardia > Pseudonocardia lutea. The sequence goes on along the minus strand of NZ_JBHSQK010000026.1, from coordinate 59,716 downwards.
CCCCGCCGGCGCCGTCCTCGGCATGCTCGGGCCCAACGGGTCGGGCAAGACCACCCTGATCCGGATGCTGCTCGGGCTGACCCGCCCCACCGCGGGCACCGCCGAACTGCTGGGCCGCCCGCTGCCGGAGGTCGCCGGCGCGCTGCCGCACGTCGGCGCGCTGGTCGAGGGGCCCGGCTTCCACCCGTTCCTCTCCGGGCGGGAGAACCTGCGCCGGATGGCCGCGGCCGAACCGCTGCTCGACGCGGCGGCGATCCCGGAGGCCGTCGGGACCGCGCTGGAACGGGTGGGGCTCGCGCACGCGGCCGACCGCCGGTTCCGCGGCTACTCGCTCGGCATGAAGCAGCGGCTCGGGCTCGCCGGCGCGCTGCTCGTCCCCCGCCGGCTGGTGGTGCTCGACGAGCCGACCAACGGCCTCGACCCGGCCGGCACCCGGGACGTCCGCGCGATCATCGCCGAGCTGCACGCGGCCGGGTCCACCGTGATCGTCTCCTCGCACCTGCTGGCCGAGGTGGAGGCGACCTGTACGCACGTCGCGGTCCTGCAGTCCGGGTCGCTGGTGGCGGCCGGGGAGCTGCGGGGGCTGCTCGACTCGCGGACCGGCGGCCTCGTCGTCGTGACGCCGGACGTCGAGCCGGCGCTGCGCGCGCTGGCCCAGGCCGGTGCGGTCGCGACCCGCGACACCGGCGGCGAGCCCGGCGTGGTCGTCACGGACGGGCCGGAGCCGCCGGAGATCGTCGCGTTGCTGGTGCGCGCGGGCGTGGCGGTGCACGAGGCGCGCCGCCGCCGTCCGCGGCTCGAGGAGCTGTTCGCGCAGCTCACGGAGGGATCATGACGACCGTCCCCGCCGTCCCCGCCGTCGCCCCGGCGGCCGGCGCCGGCAGCCGGGCCACCGCCCCGCTCGGCCGGCTGCTCGCGGCCGAGGTGCGCTGGGTGTTCCGCCGCCCGCGCACGCTGGTCACGCTCGGCCTGTTCGCGCTGGTCCCGGTGCTCATCGCGATCGGGGTCGTGGTCGCCGACCGCAGCGGCGGGGGCGGACTGATCGGGGCGGTCGCGGGCAACGGGCTGGTGCTCCCGGTCGCGGCCCTGACCGTCACCCTGGCGCTGCTGCTGCCGCTCGCCGTGGCCATGGCGGCGGCCGACGCGATCGCGGGCGAGGCGGCCAGCGGCACGCTGCGCGGGCTGCTGCTCGCGCCCGTGAGCCGGCTGCGGCTGGTCGGGGTGAAGGCCTTCGGCGTCCTGGTGGTGGCGCTGGCCGCGGCCCTGGTGATCGCCGTCGTCGGGGTGCTGGCCGGCATGGTCGTGGTCGGCAGCGCGGACGGCGGGATGGTCACGCTGTCCGGGACCACGCTCGGCCTGGGCGCCGGGCTCGCCCGGGTCGCGCTGGTCACGATCTGGGTGGTCGGGCAGCTGGCGGCCGTCGGGGCGGTGGCGCTGGCCGTGTCCTCGCTGACCGAGCACCCGCTCGTGGTGCTGGCGAGCGTGCTCGGCGGGCTGATCGCGTTCGGCGTGCTGGGCGCGATCCCGGCACTGGACTGGCTGCAGCCCTGGCTGCTCACCTCGGGCTGGTCGGCGGGGGCGGACGCGCTGCGGGACCCGATCACGCTCGACGCCATGGGCTCGTCGACGCTGCGCGCGCTCTGCTACGCGGCGATCGGGATCGGCTTCACGATCTGGCGGATGCAGCGCCGGGACGCCTGAGAAGGGATGCCCGACGGGCCCGGCTGCTCCAGGATGGACACCATGGCCGAACTGCTGGACGACGATGCCGTCACCGCCGCGCTGGCCGACCTGCCCGGCTGGGAGCGGGACGGCAACGCGATCGTGCGCACCGCCGAGCTGCCGAGCTTCCCCGAGGCGATCCGGGTGGTCGACCGGGTGGCCGAGGACGCCGAGGAGCGCGACCACCACCCGGACATCGACATCCGCTGGCGCAAGGTCACCTTCCGGCTCTCGACGCACTCCGCCGGCGGGCTCACCGCCAAGGACACCGAGCTGGCGGCGCAGATCTCCGCGCGGATCGAAGCCGCGGGCCGGTAGGCCGGACCGGACGCCGGTTGCCGCGGGCGCGAGCGGTCGCCGGACCGGTGTGCGGCTCGGCGCGCGGAAATTCTCTCGATGGTCGAGACTGTCCGGTATGACCGTTCACGCCCCCCGCCTACGCCCGTCCGCCCTGCTCGCGCTGCTCGGGTTCGTCGCCGCCGTGGCGGTCGTCGCCGTCGTCGGCGGCCTCGCCTCCGCGTCGGCCTCCGAGCAGTACGCCGGCTTCGTCCGCCCGTCCTGGGCCCCGCCGTCGTGGTTGTTCGGTCCGGTGTGGACCGTGCTCTACGCGACGATCGCGGCCTCCGGCTGGGACGTCTGGCGCCGCGCGGGGCTGACCGCGCCCGCGCACGTCGTCTACGCCGTGCAGCTCCTCCTGAACATGGCCTGGACGCCGCTGTTCTTCGCCGCCGGCCTGCCGGGCGTCGCGTTCGCCGAGATCGTCCTGCTGTGGCTGTCGATCGTCGCGACGATCGGGCTGTTCGCCCGGCACAGCCGCGCCGCGGCCTGGCTGCTCGTGCCCTACCTGGGCTGGGTCACCTTCGCGGCCGCCCTGAACTACGCCATCTGGACGCTGTCCTGAACGCGGCTGCTACGGTGGTCCCCATGGCGCGCCGATACTGGTTTAGCGAGCCGGCCCGGGATGGGTCGGCACGCAGCCTGCTGCGCTGACCCATCCCCACGAGAGCCGGTAACCACCTGGGCCGGCTCGGCGGATCTCTCGACCGGGGCCGGTCCGCGAAAGGACCCACCCCGATGTCCCCCCTCGACACGGCCCTCCCGGCCGCGCTGGACCAGCACCGCACGGCCCGGATCAGCCCGCTGCTCTCCCCCGCGCTGCTGCGCGACGAGCTGCCGGCGGACGACCGGGTCGCCGACGTCGTCACCCGTGGCCGGGCCGACGTCGTCGACGTCCTCGACGGCCGCGACGACCGGCTGCTGGTCGTCGTCGGCCCCTGCTCGATCCACGACCCCGACGCCGCGCTCGACTACGCGCACCGGCTCGCGGCCCGGGCGGAGCGGCTCTCCGGGGACCTGGTCGTCGTGATGCGGGCGTACTTCGAGAAGCCCCGCTCGACCGTCGGGTGGAAGGGCCTGATCAACGACCCGGGGCTCGACGGCAGCTTCGACGTCAACCGCGGCCTGCGCACCGCCCGCCGGCTGTTGCTCGACATCACCGCGCTCGGCCTGCCCGTCGGGTGCGAGTTCCTCGACCCGATCACCCCGCAGTTCATCGCCGACACCGTGACCTGGGGAGCCATCGGCGCCCGGACCGCGGCCTCCCAGGTGCACCGGCAGCTGGTCAGCGGGCTGTCGATGCCGGTCGGCATCAAGAACGGCACGGACGGCGACGTCCAGGTCGCCGTCGACGGCATCGGCGCGGCCGCGGCCCCGCACGTGTTCATGGGCATCAACCCGGACGGCCTCGCGGCGCTGGTGCGCACCACCGGCAACCCCGACGCGCACGTCATCCTGCGCGGCGGCGCGGCCGGCCCGAACTACTCCGCCGAGGACGTCGCCGACGCCCGCACCCGGCTCGCGAAGGCCGGCCTGCCGGAGCGCGTGGTCGTCGACGCCAGCCACGGGAACTCGCGCAAGGACCACGTGCGGCAGGCCGAGGTCGTCCGGGAGATCGCGGGCCGGATCGCCGGCGGCGACACCGGGGTGACCGGCCTGATGATGGAGAGCTTCCTGGTGGAGGGGAACCAGTCCCTCGGCGGCGACCTCGTCTACGGGCGGTCCGTCACGGACGAGTGCCTGTCCTGGGACACCACGGCCGACCTGCTCGACGAGCTGGCCGCGGCCGTGCGCGCCCGGCGTTGAGCGGCCGCGGATAGGCCCGGCCGCCCGGTGGTATCCGCCCATCATGGGTGACTACGAACACTCCACCACCGTGGCGGCCGAGCCCGACGCGCTGTTCCGGTACCTGTCCGACGTCCACAACCTCCCCGACTACTTCGCGGCGATGCGCGAGGCCGAGCCGACCGGCAGCGCCGCCACCGGCGACGTCCCCGGCGGCGCCGAGGAGGTGCACGTCGTCGCGGAGGTCGACGGCGAGCGCAAGGAGGGCGAGGCCTGGTTCGACAGCGACCCGGCCCTGCGCTCCCTGCGCTGGGGCTCCGAGGGTCCGAACGCCTACCACGGCGAGCTGTCGGTGAACGCCGCGGCGGAGGGCTCCGAGGTCACGGTCACCCTGCACACCGAGCACGTCGACGGCGACCGCATCCGCTCCGGCCTCGAGCACACCCTCGCCGAGATCAAGCGCAACGTGGAGGGCACGACCAACCCCGGCTGAGCGCATAGCCGGGCCGCGAGCGGGCACCCGGCGGCCTCGACGGCCCGTCCGGGGCCGCGGACCGAGGAGGCGCGATGGCGGACGGGCTCGGTGGGCCGGTCGTGGTGGGGATCGACGGCTCGGACCCGGCCCTCGAGGCCGTCCGGTGGGCGGCCCACGAGGCGGCGGGCCGGGAGGTTCCCCTCCGGATCGTCGAGGCCGTGGCCTGGACGTCGTCCCGCCCGGTGGGCATGTCGGCGCCAGGGCAGGAGCGCCTGCGCGAGATCTGCGAGCGGGTCGGGCGGGAGCATCTGGCGGCCGCCGCCGAGCTCGCCCGCGAGATCGCCCCCGGTGTGGAGATGGAGCGGGAGGTGCTCGTCGGCGGGACCGTCCGGGGCGCGCTGCGGCTCGAGACCCGACGTGCGGGCATGCTCGTGCTGGCGAGCCGCGGCCGGGGCGGCTTCGCCGGGCTGCGGCTGGGGTCCGTCGTCCTCGGGGTCGCGTCCGGCGCGGAGTGCCCGGTGGTGGCCGTGCGGCCCACCTCCGACGCGGACGGACCGGTCGTGCTGGGCGTGGAGGCCGGCGCAGGCCCCGAGCCCGCCGTCGACCTCGCCTTCGAGGAGGCGGCCCGGCGCAAGGCACCGCTGGTGGCCGTGCACGCGTGGATCGACGCGGTCCTCGACCCGTTCCTCACCCCGCACGTCGACTGGCCGGGGGTCCGCGACGAGCAGGACAAGGCCGTCGCGGATCGGCTCGCCGGGTGGACCGGGACCCGTCCGGAGGTCCCGGTGGAGATCGTGGTCGTCCCCGACGCGGCGTCGCGCGAACTGGTGTCCCGGTCGGCGGGCGCAGCCCTCGTGGTCGTCGGGTCCCGCGGGCGCAGCCCGTGGGCGAACGCCCTGCTCGGCTCGGTGAGCCAGGTCGTGCTGCAGCACGCGGAGTGCCCGGTGGCCCTCGTCCCGCCCGTCGCCGACGTCGAGGACGCGCAGCGCTGAACCGGCCCTCAGACGATCCGGCGGTAGTCCAGGCCCTCCGGGCCCGGCCGCCACGACACGATCTTCGTCACCGTGACGACGACCGGCTGGGAGAAGACGGCGAGCCAGTCGTCGAAGCTCTGGTCACCCAGCAGGGCGTGGTACTTCGCCTCGAAGGGCGCCAGGTCGTCGGCGACGTCGTCGTGCCCGACGAGCGTCGCGTCGCCCTCGCCGAGCACGATGTCGGTCCCGCCGGTGGCGCTGTCGAGCGAGAAGGCCACCGCCGGGTTCCGCCGCATCCGCCCGACCTTCGCGGTGTCCGGGCGACTGAACACGACGAGCCGAGGGTCGGCGAAGAGGAACCAGACGGGCGCGGTGTGCGGCCGGGGCGTGCGGTCCATCGTGGTCAGCCACAGGATCGGCTCGCGTGCGAGCCGCGCCGCGGTGACGTCGTCCTGCGGTCCGAGCAGCGGATCGGGCACGCGGCCACTCCAGCAGCAGCGGCCCGGCTCGGCAAGCACCCCGGCCGCGCGCTGCGCCGACCGGCGGAGCGCGACCCGCGGAGTGATCGGCGCAGTGGTCGGCCGGCCTACCCCGGCGGGTTCACCGAGCCTGCGGTCTCCACCACCTCGGCCGCGTCCGACACCGAGTTCGCCGCGCTGGTGGAGGCGGAGTCGTCGCGCCCGAACACCAGCGCCGCGGCGATCGCGACGATGGCCAGGCCGGCCGAAGTCGTCCGTCAGGGGTGAGCCCGCCGGGGCCGCCGCCGCCTAGCGTTCCGGTGTCCGACGGCGAGACGGGAGAGTGGTGCAGCGATGCCGGAACAGACGACCGCGGGGCCGATCGACTTCGTGCTCCTGGAGTTCCCCGACGACGCCGACACGAAGGCCTGCGGCGACATCCTCATGGACCTCGTCCGGCGGGACGTCGTCCGCCTCTACGACCTCCTCCTGATCCGCAAGGCACTCGACGGGTCGTACTCGGGCATCGACCTCACGGACGTGACGTCCGCGGGGGTCGGCGGATTCACGGCGTTCGAGGGGGCGCGGTCCGGCCTCCTGCACGACGACGACGTGCGGGCCGTCGCGGAGATGATGCGGCCGGGCTCGATGGCCGCGCTGCTGCTGTACGAGAACACCTGGGCCGCCCCGTTCGTCGGGGCCGTGCTCGAGGCCGGCGGGGAGCTGGTCGCCAGCCAGCGGATCCCGGCGCCGGACGTGCTCGAGGCCGTGGAACGGCTCGAGGCCGGGCTGCCGGGCTGACGGGAGGACACACCATGCCAGGTCTGTTGCGGGGCATCGCCCGCACCGCGATCGTCGCGGGCACCGCCAGCTCGGTGGCCGGACGGGTGCAGCGCCACCAGGCGCGGAAGTTCGCCGACCGGGACGCCGAGGTCGCCGCCCAGCGCGAGCGGGCCTACGAGGACCAGATGGCCCCGCCGACGCCGTACCCTGCGCCTGCTCCCGCGCCGTACCCGCCCGCGCCCGGCGGCGGGTCGGACGTCATCGCCCAGCTCAAGGATCTCGCCCAGCTCCGCGAGCAGGGCGTGCTCACCGACGAGGAGTTCGCCGCCCAGAAGGCGCGGATCCTGGGCTGACGGTCAGGAGGGCGTCGCCGGGCCGGTGATCAGGTCTCGGGGCTGCCCGGGACCAGCGGGACGAAGCTGACCTCGACCAGGTCCTCGCTGCGCCCGTCGCGGTACCGGACCAGGCTGCCGACCCGGTCGTCGCCGACGGGGCAGACGATCGTGCCGTGGGGGGCGAGCTGGTTCCGCAGCGCGGGCGGGATCTGGCGGGCGGCCATGGCGGTGACGACGATCCCGTCGAAGGGAGCGCGGTCGGGGGCACCGCGCACGCCGTCGCCGGTCCGCACCTCGACGTTCGGGGCGAGCTCGGCCAGGACCTCGCGCGCCCGTTGCGCGAGGTCCGGGTCGCGCTCGATCGACACCACCTCGCCGACGCACCGGGCCAGCACCGCCGCGGCGTAGCCGGACCCGGTGCCGATCTCCAGTACCCGCGCGGTGGGCGGCTGCTGCAGAGCGGCGATGCTGAATGCCACGATGGACGGCGCGGAGATCGTCTGGCCGCGGCCGATGTCCAGCGGGGCGTCGACGTACGCCTCGCCCGCGAGTTCGGGCCGCACGAACCGCTCCCGCGGCACCGCGGCCATGGCCGACAGCACCCGCTCGTCGGCGATGCCCCGCGTGCGGAGCCGGGCGACCATGTCCGCGCGTCCGGTCATGGTCAGCCGGACAACCTGCGGCCGAGCATCTGCTTGGCCTGCTCGGCGCCCTTCCGGCTCTCCCCCTGGGCCCGCCGGAAGAACTCGGCCAGCTCGTCGTCGCCGTCGCGCTCGGCGTCCTGGATGTAGGTCTCCAGCCGCAGCGCGTTGCTGAGGCACTGCTCGGTGAACCAGACGAGGTTGTAGTCCTTGTCCTTGGTGCCGGTGACCTCGCCGCTCTCGGACGTCGTCATGCTCTGCTCACCTCCGGTCGTCCCCGGCGGGCCGGCCGGTCCACGTCGGCACCGCCGTGTTCCCGCGGTACGGCACCCGCACCGCCCTGCGTCCCCGGCGTGCGCCGACGTGGCGCAGTGCGCCCGGGTACCCGCCCGGCGCGCGCCCGAACCTTCCCCGACCGGTGTGGGCCGGGCGTCCTCGTCGGTCCGCGGGCGACGGCCACCGCGACCCGGACCTGACGATCCTCTGACGATTCGCGCCCCGGCACGGGCTGCGCTGGCGCCCCGGTCGCCGGACGGCGTCTGATCGGAGCACCATGTTCCCGATGAGCCCGACGCCGCGCCCCGCCGCACCCGCCGCCCCGCCGCGGCCGGGCGGGCCCGGGCGGGCCGAGGTGCGCGACCGCGTCCTGCTGGTCGACGACGACGGGCGGATCCGCCAGGCCCTGTCGCTCGCCCTGGACGACGAGGGCTTCGCGGTCTCCACCGTGCCGTCGGGCGAGGAGGCGCTGGCCGCACTCGGCCGCGGTCCCGTCGACCTCGTCCTGCTCGACCTGATGCTGCCGGGCACGGACGGCCTGACCGTGTGCCGGCAGCTGCGGGCCCAGGGCGACCTGCCGATCATCATCATCACGGCGCGGTCCGACTCGGCCGACGTCATCGCCGGGCTGGAGGCCGGCGCCGACGACTACGTGACCAAGCCGGTCGTGGCCGGCGAGCTGGCGGCGCGCATCCGGGCCCTGCTGCGCCGCAGGCGACCGGGCACCCAGGCCGCGGAGCTGCGCGTCGGCGACGTCGAGATCAGGCCCGACGAGGGCGTCGTCCGCTGCCACCGGGGATCCGGGCCCACGGAGGTCCACCTGACGCGCACCGAGTTCCGCCTGCTCGTCGAGCTTGCGTCGGCCGAGGGCAGGGTGGTGAGCCGGGAGGACCTGCTGCGCAGGGTGTGGGGCTACGACTACCTCGGCGACACGCGGCTGCTCGACGTGCACGTCCGCCGGCTGCGGCTCAAGATCGAACCCGATCCGGACGACCCCACGCTCGTCCTCACCGTGCGCGGCGCGGGCTACCGGGCCGCCGGTCGGTCCGATGCCGCCGGCTAGCGGCCCGACGGGAGCGCCCCGGCCGTGGGTCCGCGGTCTGCTCCCGCGGCGGTTGCCCCTGCGCTGGCGCGTCGCCGTCGCGTTCGCCGTGGTCTCGCTCGCGATCACCGGGCTGCTCGCCGCGGTGACCTGGCACCTCGCGTCGGGCTTCCTGGTGGCCAAGCGGGAGGAGGGCGCGACGACCCAGGCCGCCGTGGACGCGCGCCTGGTGCAGGACGCGCTGCGGTACCCGTCCCAGTACGGGTCCGGTGACCTGCTCACCGGGCTCGCCGGGGGCGGGGACGGCACCGTCGCGGTGCGCCGCCACGGCACCTGGACCGCCAGTGGTCGTCCCGTCGACCTCGACGCCCTGCCCGCAGAGCTGCTCGCCCTCGCGGGCTCGGGGACCCCGGCGCGCCAGCGCATCCTGGCCGGCGGGATCCCGGTGCTGGCCGTGGCGCTCCCCCTGCCCGACGGGGTGTACGTCGAGCTCGCCGCGCTCACGGAGCTCGACGCCACGCTGCGGTTCCTCAGCGGGGTGCTGGTGGCGGGGGTCGGGGTCAGCGGGCTGCTCGGCCTGGCGCTGGGCGGGTGGGCCGGGCGTCGCGCGCTGCGTCCCCTGGCCGAGCTGCGCGACGCCGCCGCCCGGGTCGCGGCCGGCGATCTCGACGCCCGGCTCCCCCAACAGGTCGACGCCGACCTCGCCCCGCTGGCCGCGACATTCAACCGCACCGCGGAGGACCTGCAGCGCCGGGTGCGCCGGGACGCCCGCTTCGCCGCTGACGTGAGCCACGAGCTGCGCTCCCCGCTGACCACCCTGGTCAATGCGGTCGCCGTGCTGCGTCGCCGCCGCGAGGAGCTCCCGCCGACCGCCCGGCAGGCCGTCGACCTGCTCGACGCGGACGTGCACCGCTTCCGCGCGATGGTCACCGACCTGCTGGAGATCTCCCGCGACGAACGGCTCGACCCCCGGGACCTGGAGGTGTGCGACGTGGTCGACATCGTCACCCACGCCGTCGGTTCGCGCGCCGGCGTCGCCGTCGAGGTCCACGGGACACCGCCGAAGATCGTGGTCGACCGCCGCCGCCTGGACCGGGTCGTCGGCAACCTGCTGGACAACGCCGACCACCACGCCGGCGGCGCCGTCCGGGTCGGGGTGTCCGCCGCGGGCGACGGCGTGCGGATCGAGGTGGACGACGCCGGTCCCGGGATCCCGCCCGACCTGCGCGAGGAGGTCTTCGAGCGGTTCGCCCGCGGGGCCGGGGCCGGCCGTCGGGACGACCACGGCGGGGCCGGCCTGGGCCTGGCCCTCGTCGCCCGCCACGTCCACGCCCACCAGGGCCGGATCCGGGTCGAGGACAGCCCGTCGGGCGGCGCCCGCGTCGTCGTCGAGATCCCCGGACGCTGCCCGTGAGGAGCCCTCGCACCCCTCGCGCGTCGACGCCGGTCGCCGGCGTCGGGCGCGGGCTGACCGCCGCGCTGCTGGCCGCGCTGGCCACGGCGTGCGGGGTGACCACCGAGGACCATCCCGAGCACCTCGCCCCGTCCATGGTGCCGGCGGTGCCGACGCCGACCGTCACGGTGGTACCGGATGCACCGGCGCCCGGTACCACCACGTCGGAGACCACCCCGCCGACCCACGGCCCGACGCGCCCGCGTTGACCGCCCGTTCCGGGAGGCGAACGCCCGGGCGGGCCTTCCGGGACGGTGCATCATCAGCGGCGCACCGGGTACGGCGGCCCGACCCCGACCGCGAAGGAGCGCACGGCCGTGACCTCTGAGGCGCCGACGAACCTGCCGCGTCTCGCCCCCGAGATCGTCCGGCGCCTGCCGAGCGTGCTCGAGGAGGTCGCCGAGCAGCTCGGCGAGCAGCATCCCGGCTACGCGACCTTCGTCGACTCCGAGTTCCCGAACATCCTCGCGGGGGCGGAGGCCTTCATCGAGCGCCTGTTCTCGGTCGCCGCACGCGGCCACCAGGGCCGGCCCGAGTTCGTCACCGACGCCGAGCGGGCGCTCTTCGAGACCATCGGGCGCGCGCACTACCACCAGCACCAGGACGTGGACGCCCTGTTGGCCGCCTACCGCATCGGGGCCGCCGTCGTGTGGCGCCACGTCGCCGACGTCGCGCTGCTGCACCGACTGCCGTCGGCCCGGTTCGCCGGGCTGGCCTCGGCCGTGTTCGCCGCCGTCGAGGAGTTGTCCGCGGCGAGCCGGCAGGGCTACCTCGACGCCGAACGGGAGCGGCGGCACAGCATCGGGCGGCACCGGCACGAGCTCGTCGAGCTGCTGCTCTCGGACCGGCCGAGCCCCGCGGCGGTGGACGCAGTGGCCGAACGCGCCGACTGGCCCCTGCCGGAACGGGCGGCCGTCGTGCTCCTCGAGCCCGATCCGGGGGCGGGCGAGCGGCCGGCGCCGGTCGAGGGCGACGTCCTGGTGGGAGAGGGGGCGCTGGTCGTGCCCGAGCCCGATCGGCCGGGGAGACCCGAGCACCTGCACCGGGCCTTCCGGGGACGGTCCGCCGTGATCGGGCCGAGCGTCCCGGTCGACCAGGTGCACCACAGCCTCGAGCTCGCCCGGCTCGCGGCGCGGCTGCGGGACGAGGGCGTGCTGAGCGGCGACCCGCTCGTCGTCGACGATCATCTCGACGCCCTCATCGTGCACCGTGACGAGCACCTGCTCGAGGCCCTGCGGGTCCGGCTCCTCGCGCCGGTGCTCGAGCTCCCGGGCTCCAGCGCCGAACGGCTGGTGGAGACCCTCGCCAGCTGGCTGCTCCACCTGGGCAACGGCAAGGCCGTGGCCGAGGACCTGCACGTCCACCCGCAGACCGTGCGGTACCGCCTGGGGCGGCTGCGGGAGCTGATGGACCTCGACGCCCCCCGCAGGCGGGCCGCCCTGCTGCTCGCGCTGGGCTGGCCGCGCGCGGAGAAGCCGGCGGCGACGGACGACCGAGCTGCCCGGGGCGACGAGGGCCGCTGACGGGAGCGGACGGCCGCGAGGTGGTCAGGCCTCGTGGACGCGGGCGTGCGACCGGCCGGCCCGGTCACCGCCCGCTCCCCCGCCGCGGTCGTCCTCCCGGCCGCCCTCGTGGCCGTGGCCGCCCGCGTCGTCGGTGAGCAGCGGCGACCGGGCCAGCAGGAGCGTGCCGCCGACCAGGAGCAGCGCCCCGCCGCCGGCGAGCGCGAACCAGGGCCCCCCGCGGACCTGTTCTCCGAACACCACGACGCCCCAGGCCGTCGCCACCAGTGGGTTGGCCAGCGTCATGCCCGGCTGGGACGCGACGAGGTTCCCGGCGCGCAGGGCGTTCTGCAGCATGAAGAACCCCGACGGACCGACGACCACGACCGCCCACGTCTGCCACGCCGTCAGCACGCCGTGCAGGCCGAACCGGTACTCCGCACCCACCGCCGCGACCAGCACCGCGACGTACCCGAAGAGGATGCCGGTCGCGATCCCGAACGCCGCCGCCCGCCGCGGGCCCTCGGCCCGCAGCCCGAGGAACACCACGGCGCCCGCGAGACCCAGGGTCGCGCCGGACCCCACGGCCCACTGCCAGCCCGGCACCGCCACCGGGTCACCGCCGTGCGGGGCCAGGGCGAACACCACCGCGGCCAGCCCCACCGCGAGCGCCCCGATCGACCACCAGTCCCGACCGGCCGGGCGCAGGTGGAAGGCCAGGGCGGCCAGGAGGATGGTGAACGGCAGCTCGGCGACCAGCAGCGGCTGCACGACCGCGACCCGGCCGAGCGTGAGGGCCACGGCCTGCGCGCCGAAACCCGCCAGGACCGAGGTGATCCCGCCGATCCAGGCCGGGCGGCGGGCCAGGTCGAGCAGCATCCGGACGGAGAACTCGCGGTCCGCGGGCTCGTCGCGGGCCGCGCGCCGCTGCAGGACGGAGGCCGCCGCGTTGAGTGCGGCGGCGAGCAGGGCGAGACCGATGGCTGTCACGAGCTTCCTCCTGTCCGGGTGGCCCCGTCGCGGGCCGGCGCCCCCGCCTGCTCGGACCCGTCGCCGGTGTCGTCGCCACCGGCCCGTCCGGGCCGGTCCCCGTCCCCGGGTTCGTCGGCCGGAGCGGGATGCCCCAGGAGGACGGGCACGGTGTGCCGCAGGACGGCGGCGACCGGGACGGCCACCACCGCCCCCACGATCCCGCCGAGGATCGATCCCACGGCCAGGGCCAGACCGATGAGCAGCGGGTGCAGCCGCACGTAGCGGCCGACGATCAGCGGCTGGAGCACGTGTCCCTCGAGCTGGTCCTCCGCGATCAGGACCACGAACAGGATCAGTCCCGCCACCCAGCCCTTGACGGCCAGCGTGACGAGCACCGCGATCCCGCCGGCGACCAGCGCGCCGGCGATCGGGACGAAGCTTCCCAGGAACACCAGCACGGCCAGCGGCAACGCCAGGGGCACCCCGAGCAGGTACAGAACCAGGCCGATCACGGTCCCGTGGATCGTCGCGATCACCGCGGTGCCGTGCACGTAGGCGGTGACCACTTCCCAGGCGGCCCGGCCGGCCCGGTCCATCCGCTGCCGCGCCACGTCGCGGAAGGGCAGCAGCACGCCGCGCCACACGCGTTCGCCGTCGTAGAGGAAGAAGAAGGTGACGAACAGCGTCAGGAGGATCATCGTCCCCGCGTCGACCAGCACCCCCGCGCCGGTCTGCACCGCGTTGAGGGCCTGGTCGCGGTGGGCCTGCAGCCAGTCGACGATCGCGGTCTGCAGCCGGTCGAGCCGCAGGTCGGCCATCCCGAGCCGGGCGAGCAGCGGGCGCATCCCCTGCACCGTGCCCACGAGGTCGTCGACCAGCGTCGACAGCTGGGCCGCCACCCGCTGCTGCACGAGGAAGCCGACCCCGCCCAGCACGGCGACGGTCGCGAGCAGCGTGAGGAGCGCGGCCAGCGGCCCGGGGACGTGCCACCGCGCCAGCCGCCGGGTCAGCGGCCGCAGCAACGAGGCCAGGAGCACGGCGGCGACGACCGGCACCACGACCAGCCACACCAGCGCGAGGACGCGCACCAGCGCGTAGGCCGCGACCCCCACCGCGAGCAGCCGCCACGCCCATCCGCCCGCGAGCACCAGCAGTCGCGGAAGCTCGGCCGGCGGCCGCGGCCCCCACCGGTTGCGTGCCTCGACGCCCATCTCCTGGTGTCCTTCCGCGTCCGCGTTCCCTGCCCGCTCCGGTCCGTCCCTGCTCACGCGACGCGGTACTGCTCCAGGTCGGCGTCCTTCGGCTCGAGCCCGAGCCCGGCCCGCGACCGGTCCGGTCGCAGCACCCCGCCGGCCTCGGGTTCGAGCACGCCGTCGAAGGCGAGGCGCTCGATCCGCTCGTGGTCGTGGAAGTACTCGAGGTGGCGCAGGTGCCAGACGGCGGTGCCGGCGTGCGCGGAGGCCTGCGGTGCACAGTGCAGCGACAGGTCCAGGCTGCGGGCGTCGCACAGGGCGGCGACCCGCAGCAGGGCGCTGAAGCCGCCGCACCGGGTGACGTCGGCCTGCAGGCAGTCCACCGCGCCGGCGGCGAGCATGTGGTGGAAGTAGGGCAGGTCGTAGCCGTACTCCCCCGCCGCGACGTCCATCCCGCCGGGACCGCGGTCGCGGAGCAGGCGCAGCCCCTCGAGGTCGTCGGAGCTGACCGGCTCCTCCAGCCACCGCACGTCGTGGTCGGCGAACCGGTGCGCCCACTCCAGGGCCTGCTTGCGGCTCCAGGCCCCGTTGGCGTCGACGAACAGCTCGACGTCGTCGCCGATCGCCCGGCGCGCCGCCCGCACCCGGTCCGGGTCCTCGTCCGGGCGGCGCCCGACCTTCATCTTGACCCGCGGGATGCCGGCCTTCACCCACCCGCACAGCTGCTCCGCGAGCTGACGGTCGTCGTAGGAGGTGAACCCGCCGCTGCCGTAGATCGGCGTGGCCTCGTGGACCGCGCCGAGCACGGTCGCGAGCGGCAGGTCCCGCAGCCGGGCGTGCAGGTCCCACAACGCGATGTCGACCGCCGAGATCGCCTCGGCGACCAGCCCGGGACGGCCGAGGTTGCGGACCGCGTGCTGCATCGCCGCCCAGGACGCGGCCGGGGTGGCGGCGTCCCGGCCGCGCACCAGCCCCGCGAGCTTGCCGGTGACCACCTGCGCCGCGGCCGGCCCGGCGTAGGTGTAGCCGATCCCGGTGCGTCCGCCGCCGTGGGCGCGCACGAGGACGAGGGTGGTGGAGTCCCAGCTCAGCGTGCCGTCGGACTCCGGGCTGTCGGTGGGAATGGCGTAGGCGGCGGCCTCGAGCTGCTCGACGACCGGCGCCCGTTCCTCCGTGGTGGTCACGGGTTCGGCCTACCCCCGGCCCCCGGGCCCGAGGGCCTCGGAGCCGTTTCGTCAGGCAATCGCAGGGTGGCATCCCGGGCCCCGCACCGGTGGTCCGGGTAGCCGTGGAACAGGGGGCTCCGGCGGACCCGTTCCGGGGCCACCGCAGAACCCGTGACGGGACCGCGACGAGACGAGACACGACCCGCACACGACGACTACGCGACGAGATGAGGACGGCAATGCCGAAGGTCGCCGACTACGTCCTGCACCGCCTGACCGAGTGGGGCATCCACCGCATCTACGGCTACCCCGGCGACGGGATCAACGGGTTCCTGGGCGCGCTGGACCGCGCGGACGGGAACCCGGAGCTGATCCAGCCGCGGCACGAGGAGATGGGCGCGTTCATGGCCGGTGCCCACGCCAAGTTCACCGGCGAGCTGGGCTGCTGCCTGGCCACCTCCGGGGGTGGGGCGATCCACCTGCTCAACGGCCTGTACGACGCCAAGCTCGACCACCAGCCGGTGGTGGCGATCGTCGGGCAGCAGAAGCGCTTCTCCCTCGGTGCGGCGTTCCAGCAGGAGATCGACCCGACCGTGCTGTTCACCGACGTGTCCGAGTTCGTGCAGACCTGCATGCACCCCGCCCAGGCCCGCCAGCTGGTCGACCGCGCCTGCAAGGTCGCGCTGTCCAACCGCACCGTCGCCACCATCATCTTCCCGGTCGACGTGCAGGAGGAGGACGCGCAGCCCTCGCCGCCGCGCACCCACGGCGCGGTCTACACCAGCGTCGGTTGGACCAAGCCGCGGGTCGTCCCGCCGCAGACCGAGCTGGAGAAGGCCGCGGAGATCCTCAACGAGGGCTCCAAGGTCGCGATGCTCGTCGGGCAGGGGGCCGCCGAGGCGCAGGACGAGGTGGTGGCCGCGGCCGAGCTGCTCGGTGCCGGCGTGGCCAAGACCCTGCTCGGGCGCGAGGTGCTCCCCGACGACCTGCCCTACGTCACCGGGCCGATCGGGCTGCTCGGCTCGACGGCCAGCTACGAGCTGATGAAGGACGCCGACACCCTGTTCATGATCGGCACCAGCTTCCCGTACGCCGAGTGGCTGCCCGAGGAGGGCCAGGCCAGGGCCGTCGAGATCGACATCGACGGCCGGATGATCGGCGTGCGGTACCCGGTGCAGGCGAACCTGGTCGGCGACTCGCGCGACACGCTGCAGGCCCTGCTGCCGCTGCTGCGGCGCAAGGAGGACCGCTCCTGGCGGGAGAGGATCGAGAAGGAGGTCGAGCAGTGGTGGCGGGTCCTCGACGACCGCGCCCACGAGTCCGCCGACCCGCTCAACCCGCAGCTGGTCGCCTACGAGCTGTCTCCCCGGCTGCCGGAGAACGCGATCATCACCACCGACTCCGGATCGGCCACGAACTGGTGGGCGCAGTACCTGAGGCTCGGCAAGGGGATGCGCGCCTCGCTGGCCGGGACCCTGGCCACGATGGGCGCCGGCACCCCCTACGCGATCGCGGCGAAGTTCGCCTACCCCGACCGCCCGGTGATCGCCCTGGTCGGCGACGGGGCGTTTCAGATGAACGGCATGGCCGAGCTCGTCACGGTCAAGCGCTACATCAAGGAGCTGACCGCGAAGAACCCGACCCTGGTCTTCTGCGTGTTCAACAACCAGGACCTCAACCAGGTGACCTGGGAGCAGCGCGCCGAGTCCGGCGACCCGAAGTTCATGGGATCGCAGTGGATCCCCGACGTCCCCTACGCCGAGTTCGCGACGCTCCTCGGGTTCGAGGGCATCAAGGTCGACGACCCGGCCGCGATGGGTGCGGCGTGGGACCGGGCCCTCGCGGCCGACCGACCGGTCGTGCTGGAGGTCGTCGTCGACCCGGAGATCCCGCCCATCCCGCCGCACATCAAGAAGGAGCTGGGCAGGAAGTCGGCCACGGCGATGCTCAAGGGCGACCCGGAGGAAGCCGGCGTGATCACGAAGGGGGCCAAGCAGAAGCTCCACGAGTTCACCGAGTCGGTCAAGGACGCGATCCCGGGGAGGAACGAGTGACCACCACGGTCCCGGCCCGGCCCGACCGGCGGTTCGCCGCGGGCATGGTCGCCACCGAGACGATCAACACGAAGGGGCTGGAGCAGCACCTGCGCCGGCACGTGAGCGGTGAGGTCCGCTTCGACACCGCCTCGCTGGCCGTGTACGCCAACGACGCGTCGAACTTCCGGCAGGTCCCGGTCGGCGTCGTCGTGCCCCGGACGCCGGACGACGTCGTGGAGACGATGAAGGCCTGCCACCGGTACCGCGCGCCGGTGGTCTCCCGCGGCGGCGGCACCAGCCTGTCCGGCGAGACGGTCAACAACGCCGTCGTGATCGACTTCTCGAAGTACCTCACCAGGGTCGAGGAGGTCGACGCCGAGAACCGGCGCGTCACGACAGAGACCGGGGTGATCAACGAGCAGCTCAACAAGGTCACCGGCGAGTACGGGCTGGTGTTCGGCCCCGACCCGTCGTCGCACTCGCGGTGCACCATCGGCGGCAACATCGGCAACAACTCGTGCGGCATCCACTCCGTGCAGGCGCGCCACTACGGGCCCGGCCCGCGGACCTCGGACAACACCCACGCACTGGAGATCGTCACCTACGACGGCGAGCGCTTCTGGGTCGGGGTCGACGAGGAGGACCGGCTCGACGAGATCATCGCGGCCGGGGGGCGCAAGGGCGAGATCTACGCGAAGCTGCGCGACCTGCGGGACCGCTACGCCGACGACATCCGCGCCGGCTACCCGTCGGTCGACGTGCTGCCGCGGCGGGTGTCGGGCTACAACCTCGACGAGCTGCTGCCGGAGCGGGGGTTCAACGTCGCCCGCGCCCTCGTCGGCACCGAGAGCACCTGCGCGATCGCGCTGCGGGCGGTCCTGCTGCTGACCCCGGCGCTGTTCCGGCGGACCACCGTGCTGGTCCAGTACCCGGAGCTCGCCGAGGCCGCGACCCACGTCCCCGAGATCATGGCGTGGAAGCCGATCGGGCTCGAGGCCCTGGACGAGCGGCTGATCGAGGACGAGCAGCTGAAGAAGATCAACCTCGGGGGCCTGCACGAGCTGCCCCGGCGCGACGAGGGCGGCGCCTGGCTGATGGTCCAGTTCGGCGCCGACACCACCGAGGAGTCGGTGGGCCGCTGCCGGGAGTTCGTCGACTGGCTCCGCGGGGAGAAGGGCTATGCCGAGGACCGCATCCGGGTCGCGAAGAGCGTCCAGGAGGGCGGGAACAGCGAGACCCTGTGGGCCATCCGCGAGGGCGGTCTCGGCTCCACCGCCTTCCCCGCCGACGGGGACCACTGGCCGGGCTGGGAGGACTCCGCGGTGCCGCCGGACCGGGTCGGCGACTACGTCCGCGACCTCGACGCGCTCTACGGCGAGCACGGGCTGCGCGGGGCGATGTACGGCCACCTCGGAGAGGGCTGCATCCACTCGCGGATCAGCTTCGACCTGCGCACCGCCGAGGGCATCCGCAACTACCGCGCGTTCATGGAGGACGCCGCCGACCTGGTCACCCGCTACGGCGGCACGCTGTCCGGGGAGCACGGCGACGGCCAGCAGCGCGCCGAGCTGCTGGAGAAGCAGTACGGGCCGCGGCTGATGCAGGCCATGCGGGAGTTCAAGGCCATCTGGGACCCGGACGCGAAGATGAACCCGGGCAAGGTCGTCGACGCCTACCGGATGGACGAGAACCTCAAGCTCGGCACGGGCTACAACCCCTGGCGGCCCGCCGTCCGCTTCGCCTATGCCCAGGACGACGGGGACTTCGCCCACGCCGCGCTGCGCTGCGTCGGCGTCGGCAAGTGCCGCGACCCCGAGCCCACGCAGACCATGTGTCCCAGCTACCAGGTCACCCGCGAGGAGAAGCACACCACCCGCGGGCGCTCCCGGCTGCTGTTCGAGATGCTGCGCGGCGAGGTGATCACCGACGGGTGGCAGTCGACGGAGGTCGCCGACGGCCTCGAGCTGTGCCTGGCCTGCAAGGGCTGCACCAGCGACTGCCCGGTCGACGTCGACATGCCCACCTACAAGGCCGAGTTCCGCTACCACCACTACAAGTCCTGGCGGCGCTGGCGCTCGCGCCACGCCTACACCTTCGGGTTCATCGACCAGGCCGCGCGGCTCGCGTCGCGCATGCCCGAGCTGGTCAACGCCGTCACGCAGACGCCCGGGCTCGCCCGGGTGGCCAAGCTCGTCGCCGGGATCGACCGCCGCCGGCCGTTGCCCACCTTCGCCCCGCAGACCCTGCAGCAGTGGTTCGCCGAGCGCGGGGGCACCCGCAACCCGGACGGGCGCCGCGTGGTGCTCTTCCCCGACACCTTCACCAACCACCTGCACACGGACGTGGGCGTTGCGTGTGTCGAGGCCGTCGAGGCCGCCGGCTGGCAGGTCGTCATGCCGGAGGTGCACGTGTGCTGCGGGCGGCCGCTGTACGACTACGGGTTCCTGGACGTGGCCGACCGCTACCTGCGGCGGGTCCTCGACGTCCTGCGCGACGACATCCGGGCCGGCACGCCGGTCGTCGGGATGGAACCCAGCTGCCTGGCGGTGTTCAAGGACGAGCTGGTCAAGATGCGGCCGCACGACGACGACGCGCGGCGGCTGGCCGGCAACGCCTACCACTTCGGCGAGTTCTTCGCCCGTTTCGACATCGAGCCGCCCCGGTTGCACGGCCGGGCGCTGCTGTGGGGGCACTGCCACCAGCGGGCGACCGGCGGTGTCGGCCCCGACCAGGAGGTCCTCGAACGCATGGGCATGGAGGTCGAGTCGGTGACCGGCGGATGCTGCGGCCTCGCCGGGTCGTGGGGCTTCGAGAGCGGCAAGTACGACATCTCGACGGCCTGCGGCGAGCAGGCCCTCCTGCCCGCGGTCCGCAACGCCGACCCGGACACGGTCGTCGTCGCCGACGGGTTCTCGTGCACCACCCAGATCGCCGACGCCGGCCTGGGACGCCGGGCCCTGCACCTCGGCGAGGTGATGGCGCTGGCGCGGCGCGAGGGGGCATCCGGCCACCGGGACGGACGGCCGGAGGACGGCACCCCGCCCCGACCACGACCCGGTCGGGGGCGGCGCGTGGCACGGACGACCCTGCCGGTCGCCGTGTCCGCCGCCCTGGCCGCGGCGGTCGCGACCGCCGGGGTGCGCCTGACGACGAGCCACACGACGGGAGGAGTCGCATGAGCGCGGGGATCGTGGTCGTCACGGGAGGCACCGCGGGGGTCGGGCGCGCGGCGGTACGCGAGTTCGCGAACGCCGGCTACGACGTGGCGGTCCTCGCCCGCGGCGCCGCTGGCCTGAAGGCCACCGAGGAGGAGGTCCGGGCGGCCGGCGGGGGGAGGGCGCTCGCCATCGCGACGGACGTCGCGGACACGGCCGCGGTCGAGCAGGCCGCGCGGCAGGTCGAGGACGAGCTCGGGCCGATCGACGTGTGGGTCAACGCCGCCTTCGCCGGGTCGCTCGCCTTCTTCTGGGACACCACCGACGAGGAGTACCGGCGGATGACCGAGGTCACGTACTACGGCCAGGTCAACGGCACCCGCGCGGCGCTGGCCCGGATGCGGCCCAGGGACCACGGGGTGATCGTCAACGTCAGCTCGGCGATGGCCTACCGGTCCATCCCGCTGCAGTCCGCCTACTGCGGGGCCAAGCACGCGGTCAAGGGCTTCACCGAGGCCGTGGCCACCGAGCTCGCCCACGAGAAGAGCGGGGTCAGGATCTGCATGGTCCAGCTGCCCGGGCTCAACACGCCGCAGTTCAGCTGGAACCTGAACAAGATGCCCGGGCACCCGCGCCCGGTCGCGCCGGTCTACCAGCCCGAACTGGCCGGCCGCGCCGTCCGGTTCGTCGCCGAGCACCCGCGCCGCAGCATCTGGGTCGGGATCTCCACCGCGTACACGATCCTGGGCGAGCGGGTGGCGCCCACGCTCGTCCGCGCCTACCTGGCCCGCACCGGGGTCAGCGGCCAGCAGACGGACGCCGACCTGCCGCGCCACGGCTCCAACGTCTTCGCCCCCCGCGACGACGACGCCGACCGGGGCGCCCACGGTGCCTTCGACGACCAGGCGCACTCCCGCGACCCCGTGCTGTGGGCCTCGATGCACCGCGGTGCCCTGCTCGCCGGCGCGGCGGCCTCGGGCCTCGCGGCGCTCGCCGGCCTCGGCCTGCGCCGGCGGTAGCCGCGCCACGGGCGGTGCGCCTCGCGCGGTGCGAGGGCTGTGCACATCGCGGCCGTCCCCGTATCGGGGACGGCCGCGGTCGTGTCGGCGCCGCCGGTCCGACACCCGGGGCCGGTCGTCGACCGTCCTCACTCGGCCAGCCGGATCGACGCCTCCAGCATCGTCGCGTGGACGAACGCCTGCGGCAGGTTGCCGCGCAGCTGGCGCTGCACCACGTCGTACTCCTCGGAGAACAGGCCCGGCGGCCCGCACGCCGCCCGGTTGCGCTCGAACCACCGGGCGGCCTCGGTCCGGTGGCCCTGCTGGTGGGCCGCCATCGCGGTGAGGAACCCGCAGAGCAGGAAGGCGCCCTCGACCTCGTGGAGCGGACGGCCGTCGTGCCGGAACCGGTAGACGTAGCCGTCGCGGCCCAGCTCGGCGCGGACCGCCTCGAACGTGGCGACCGAGCGCGGGTCGTCGGGCGGCACGGCGCCCCGCAACGCCGGAAGCAGGAGCGCGGCGTCCACCCGTGGGTCGTCCGGCGTGCGCTGCCAGCGGCCCGACGGGTGCTGCGAGTCCTCCGCCGTCGCCGCCACGATCCGGTCGGCGAGGGCGTTCCACGCCGCGGCGTCGGAGGCGGGCGCCGCGGCCGAGGCCGCCTGGCGCAGGCCGGCGGCGCAGATCAGCCGCGAGTGCGTCCAGTGCTGCGGGTCGAGCTCCCACAGCCCCGCGTCGGCGTCCTGCCAGCGCTTCTCGATCGCCGCGACGGCGGCCGTGGTGGCGTGGAACCCGTTGGTGTCGAGCCGGTCGTGCCGGGCGGCGGCGGCGAACAGCAGCAGCGCCTCGCCGAAGGCGTCGAGCTGGAACTGCGTGCGCACGTGGTTGCCGACCACGTTCGAGCCGCCCGGGTAGCCCGGCAGGTCCAGGGTGCGCTGCGCGGGCACCGGCTCACCGGTGACCGTGTAGGCGGGCATCAGGTCGGGCCCGTCGGCCAGGATCCGGCCCGCGACGAACCCCACGGCGTCGTCGAGCAGCGGGTGCGGACCCGCGGCGGCCACCGCCTGCCCGGCGAAGCACTGGTCGCGGATCCAGACGAAGCGGTAGTCGTAGTCGCGTCCCCGGTCCGCCCGCTCGGGCAGGCTCGTCGTGCCGGCCGCGACCATCCCGCCGCCGGCGGTCGTGAGCCCCCGCATGACCGCGTAGGCGTGCCGGGCGTCGCGCTCGGCGATGCTCGGTCCCAGCTCGGGCAGCGCCTCCCGCCAGGCGGTCTCGGTGGCGGCCCAGGTGCGGTCGGGGTCCGGCGGCGGGCCGGCGAACTCGGCGTCGGAGAGCTCCAGCACCAGGTCGTGGTGCTCCCCCGGCGCCAGCCGCAGCTCGGTCCGCAGACCGCCGTCGTCCGGTCGCGCCTCCGGGGCACCGGTCCAGCGCACCCGCAAGGACCCGCTCCGCCCGGTCCACACGCCGTCGTCGGACCGCTCGACCCGCGACAGCGCCGTGCGCCCGAAGTCCGCCGCCGGCCGCAGCAGCACATCGAGGCTCGCCTCGCCCCGTACCGGCGCCACCCGCCGCAGGATCACGGCGCGGTGCGGATCGCCGGGGAAGGCGAGCGCCTCACGGCACTCCACGACGGCGTTGTCGTCGGTGATCCAGCGCGACCGCCAGATCAGCGAGCCGTCCTCGTAGTAGCCGCCCCACACGCACCGCTGCCGCGGCGACACCGCGTAGCACCCGCGGCCGCCGAGCAGCGAGGAGAGGACGGCGGGCGAGTCCCACCGCGGCGCGCAGAGCCAGGCGATGTCCCCGCGCGGGCCGACCAGCGCGCCCCGCTCCCCATCCGCGATCAGTGCGTACTCGCGCAGCACGTGCGGGCCCGGCACCGTGCGTGGATCCACCCCCGCCTCCCGCGGTCGCCCCTGCGGGCCGGCCACCGCGGCCGGCCCGGTAGGAGAACTACCCGGACCCGGGGACGCTCAGCAGACCTCCCACCTTGCGATCGTCTGACGCCGGGGTCACTGGCCCACGCGCGCGCCGGGCATGCCGCCGGAGTAGCCGACGGGATCGTCGGGCCTGCGGCCCGGGATGTTCGAGGCCGCGTCGAGCTTGCCCATCGGCAGGATCGTCCGGCCTTTCGTCGCCGCCAGCAACATCGCTCCGGCGACGTAGAAGGCCGCGCCCGCGGAGAAGACGAGCACCCAGCCGCCTGCCGCGACCGCCCAGGCGACCGGGGCGATCAGCCCGATCGCGAGCAGGACCGATCCCGCGGTCAGCAGGCCCAGCACGGTGAACAGGCCCACGCTGACCGTCATCGCGGCGATCGTGCCGAACAGGGTGACCACCGCGAGGCCGATGAACCAGAACCCGAACGCGCGGGACTCGAGGGCGCCGGCAGGCACCAGACCGGTGCCGCCGAGCAGCACGAGCGCGCCCCAACCCAGCCAGAACGACCCCCACGTGCCGTGCATCGCCGTGGCCAGCGTGTCCCGCGCGCGGTACGACCACATCGCGGCGAGGAGCTGCCCCAGCCCACCGAAGAACAGCGCGAACGGCGCGAGGACGGGGGCGGCCGTCGCCGGGGTCCCCCACCAGCCGGCCAACAGCGAGGCCACCATCAACGTCGCCGAACCGAACGCGAACAGGCCCAGCACCGAGGGCGCGGCCACGGGGGTGAGCACGATCCGGCTGCGCTCCTCCCAGACCTCCTTCTCGGGACGGTCGTCGGCGAGGTCGTCCCCCCGCGGTCCGGGAGCCTTCGAGGCCGCGTACCCGCCTCCCGCGCCCTGTCCCGCGCTCGCCAGATCCTTCTCGTGCCGCGTACGCATGTCGTCCTCCTCCAGGTCGACGTCGTCGAGCCGGGAGTCGCACGGCGGCCACCGGCCAAACGCGGTGCGACCTGACGAAACGCTGACGAATACACGCTCCTCCGGGCTCGCCGGCGGAGGGCGGCGCGCACCGGGACCGGTCCCCGTCCGGGGCGCAAGACGATCGTCAGGTCGCTTGCGCGACAACGACTCTCGCCGCGCCTAGCCTCGGTGGCGCCGGGCCGGCCCCGAACCGCACCGGCGGGGCCGGATGGACCGGCCGGAAAGGACACGATGACCGACACGACAGCCACCGAGGGACGAACACCGAGCCAGGACGTGGCGCACCCGCTCGCCGAGGAGTTCGCCGGGATCGCACCGCCCGGCCTCGTCCGGGCGGAGGTGCGCCGCGCCGAGCGCGACCTCCGCGGCGAGGTGCCGGGCGGGGCACTGCCCGAGTTCGTGCACCGCCTGGCCCGGGAACGGCTGCGCCAGCGTCTGCACCTCGCCGGCGCCGCCAGCGACTGAGGAGCCCGGCCTTCGCCTGGGCCGCGACGAGCTCGTGCGCCGGTGAGCGCGGGTCTGCGTGCGCCGCGTCCGTCCTCGATCATCGGCCGCTCGAACCGCGAGGTCATCGGTACGCTCCCCAGGTGGCGGACCCGACCTGGCTAGGGACGATCTCGGCCCTCTCGGGCACCGTGCTCGGCGGTGTCATCGCGGCCGCTGCGCAGTCGCTGCGTGACCGGCGTACGCGGCGCTACGAGTACGAGACACGGTGGGAGAAGGCGTTCGTCGACGGCGTCGCCGAGTTCCTGGCCGTCTCGGACGCGGAGTTCCGCGCCCTGCGTCGACTCCACCAGACCTCCCCCGAGGACGACCGCTGGGAGGGCCTGCGGAAGCGCGCCGACGACGCCGTCGAGGAGGCCGAACGGAAGTCGAACATCGTCTCGCTCCTGTCCGGCGAGCGCACGCACCCGGTCCGCGTCGCCTCGCGGACGATGCGCGAGGCCCTGCGCGAGATGCAGGCCGCAGCCCACGACGGCACGGTGCTGAGCGACGACGAGGTCGAGGACGTGCGGCGGCGCTGGATCGCGGCGCGTGAGGACCTGCTCCGACTCGTCCAGGGCATCCACCTGCGACACGGCCGCCATCCCCGGGTCCGAGCGGTGCAGGAGCGGCTGACCGGCGCCCGGTCAGCGCGACGACCTGGGACCGACGGCCGGGCCTGACCGTCCGGGCGCGCACTCGGGCAGCCGTCGCGCCGCGCAGTGGTGACAGCCACCAGGACGGCCTTCTCAGCCGCGCTCAGTGGGCTCCGCGGTGCGCGGGCTGCGGGCGCCGCCGGGCGTGGTCCGCGGGACCGGGCGGCCGCGCGCGCCGCAGCGCTCCAGCCAGCGCACGAGCTGTCGGTGGACGGCCTCGGCCCCGTACAGCAGGGCCTCGCCCTCGACCGTCCGATCGAGGAGGTCGGCGTCCAGCGGACAGTCCGTCGGGTGGACGAGCACGGCGTCGTTCTGCCAGCCGCCGAGGCCGCCGTGGCAGCCGACGAGCTCCTCGAACGCGTGCACCTCGTCGGTGCGCGGGTCGACCGTCGAGTGGACGTAGAGATCGGGGCAGGCGTCCATGACGGCGACGCGCGCGAGATCGGCCACGGCCCGGGGGCCGAAGGCCGCCAGCGGGTCCCGGCCCTCGACGACGCCCTCGAGCAGCACCCGCACGCCGTCCGGGCCGATCGCCAGCGGGCCGCGCGCGCTGTGCACCACGACGAACGCCACCCCGGGCTCGGACATCAGGCCGGGCACCAGTGCCGGGAACCGCCGGCCCAGCTCCTCGACCGGCACGCGGCCCGGCAGTCGGGGGAACCAGACCAGCCCGACGTTCCCCGACCCCGCGACGACCAGCTCCGGCCGCTCGCCCGCGGACGGCCCGGCCTGCGCACCCCGCGTGTCCCGCTGCGGTCCGACGACCATGCCCGTTCCCTCGGCACCCCACCGCCCGTCGGACCGGCGCGTTCCCGGCCGGACGCCCGAGAGGACCTCGGCGAGCATCGCGTTGACCGGCCCCCACACCTCGACGTCGCCGGTGTCGGCCAGCGTCGCGGTGCTGCTGGTCTCGGTGTGCTCCCGGACCGCCGCCTCCAGCCCGCGCCCGGTCAGCTGGCGGAACGTCGGCCCCTGGCTCTGCCCGTGGTCGGACAGGACCACGAAGCGGTAGTCCCGCGGCGCGGCCGCCGCCACCCTCTCGAGGGTCCCCAGGACCCCGTCCACGCCGGCCAACGCGGCCAGCGACTCCGGCCGGGCGACCCCGGCGTGGTGCGCGATCTCGTCGTAGTCGACGAGATCGACGAAGATCACGGGCGCTCCGGCGATCATGTGCTCGGCGACCAGGGCGACGTTGAGATCGCGCAACAGGACGTTCGTCAGCCCGCGCAGGGCCACGTAGGCGCGGCGCCGGCGGACCCGCGGCTCGATGCCACGCAGGCGCTGCCGTCTGCTCTGGTGGAGCTCCTTGACCATCTCGCCGAGCGTCCGCACCAGGGCCTGGGGGAACACGAACGGGCTGGCGAAGAACCTGACGTAGCCACGGCCGGGGCCGAGGCCACCCCGGCCGGTGATGCGGCTCATCGTCATGAAGGCGGTCGGGGCGTCCCCGCTGAAGATGTTCGACACGCTCACGCCACCCTCGGACAGCAGCCCGCGCCCGTCCGACAGCCGCTTCTCGACCTCGGCCGCGTCCGCCGGGCGGTTGGCGACCATCAGCCGGCCCGTGGCCTTCTCGTACCAGCGGAAGGCAGGGATGCCGTCGTTGGTGCCGTGCAGGAGACCCGCCTGGCTCGCCGGCGTCGTCGACGGGACCCGCGCCCACCAGCGGACCGCGTCGTGGCTGCCGGCGCGCACCCAGCGGGCCAGGGTCGGCAGGACCCCCGAGACGATGCCGTGCTGCAGCAACCTGAACGGCAGCCCGTCCACCTGCACCACGACGAGCCCGGCCGGGGCCGGGCCGGCGTCCGGACCGGCCGCCGGTGGTGTACGCCGACGGCGTCGCTCGCCACGGCGGATCAGGTCCGCGACGAGGTAGGAGTTGTCGGTGACGCCGAGCAGCCAGCGGGTCACGACCGAGACCACGGCGACGATCACCAGCGTCGCCACCGCGTCACCGAGGGAGGCCACCGAGGCCGAGGGCACCGCGAGGAGCGCGAGCTCGACCACGGCGACCTGGACGAGCACACCCGACAGGAGCGCGGTCACCGCACCCGCACGTCCGGCCAGGGCCCGCAGCACGGGGCGGACCAGCGCGTCGACGACGCCCATCGCGGCGGCGACCACGAACGCCGTCCACCACGGCGCGAAGGAGAGCCCGTCCAGGACCGATGCCGCGACGAGCAGGGCCACGCCGGTGACGACGAGCCCGATGAGCCCGTCGCGGACGTCGCGGCCGCTCGCTCGCAGGCTCGGGCCCGCCTGCGTCTCCATACCGGCATCGTGCCGGTCGCGTCGCCCCACGTCGACGAACCGCGCGGTGTCGGCCAGTGACAGCGCTGCGTGGGCGCCGCCCGGCCGGTGGACGTCACCCCGCGCGGGTGAGCGGAGCCGCCGGCGCGTTGGCGACCGTGGACCACCTGAGTCCAGAGCGTGTGGGAGGCCGCGTGACCGACCAGCCGACCGTCCTGTCCGGCCTCGACCGGCTCCGCCGCCGCCACCCGTGGCTCGACCACCTGGTGCGTGCCGGGGTGCGCTACACCGAACGACACGGAGACCACTACGCGGCCGGGATCACCTACTTCAGCCTGCTGGCGCTGGTCCCCCTGGTCATGGTCGCGTTCGCCGTGGTGACCCTGGTGCTGGCCGCCGATCCGGAACCGCTCGCCCGGCTGCGGGCCCACGTCGACGAGGCCCTGCCGGCCGGGCTCGACCAGACGGTGAACTCGATCATCGACCAGGCCGTGGCCTCCGCCTCCACGGTCGGGACGATCGGCCTGCTCATCGCCGCCTACACCGGCCTGAGGTGGATGAGCAACCTGCGGGCCGCGCTGTCCGAGCAGTGGGGCCAACCACCACTACCGCCACCGTTCCTGCGCCGCCTGCGCGTCGACCTGGTCGCGCTGCTCGGGCTGGGCCTGGCGGTGGCGGTGTCGTTCGGGATCACCACCGCGGCCGGCGTCTTCGCCGGGCAGGTCCTGGAGCTGCTCGGGCTCGCCGACCACGGGTGGGCCCGCGGACTGTTGACCGCGCTCGGTGTGGTCCTGAGCCTGCTCGCCGACTGGCTGCTCTTCCTCTGGGTCTTTGCACGGCTGCCCCGCGGACGGTTGACCTGGCGCAGCGCCCGACGTGCGGCGGTCTGCGCCGCGGTCGGCCTCGAGCTCATCAAACAGGGGATGGTGGTGTACCTGGCGTTCGTGACCCGGAGCCCGACCGGCATCGCGTTCGGACCGATCCTCGGCCTGATGGTCTTCCTCTACACGGTCTCCCGTTTCCTGATCTTCGTCGCCGCGTGGGCGGCCACCGCCCCCGAGAACCAGCGCGAGGAACCGCCGCCCCCACCGCAACCCGCCGTCATCCGGCCGGAGGTGTGCATCCGCCGGGGCCTCGGGACGGCCGCAGGCGCGGGCCTGCTCGGGGCTGGAGCCGCGGCAGGCCTGATCGGTGGCCGGCTGCTGGGCCACCGCGGCGGGGAGGAGTGACGGCAGGAAGTGGCGCGATGCCGGGAGGCGTGGATCCGGACGTCGCCCGGATCCTGCTCACCCGAGGGTCGTCTCCGCGGCGCCCGACGGCGTCGGGTCCGGGAGCCGCCGCATCCGAAGGGAGTTGGCGAGCCCGGCCGCGGCGGCGAGCAGCGGCACGAGCAGCCCGACCTGCAGCGCGAAGGGGCGGGCCTCGGTGTTGATCCGGAGGATCTCCTGCCGGATCGCCTCGGGCTGGGTGGCGAGCAGCTCGGCGAGCCGCGTGTTGCTCATCAGCTCGGCGTCCTCTTCCAGCGCCTGCGCGACCTGCTGTTTCTCGACCGGCGGCAGGACGGTGCTGGCGTCGGTCTCCGCCGTGAACGTCCACGCCAGGGCGGCCAGCATGATCGCGCCGGCGAACGCGAGGCCGAAGGAGAGCCCGAACGACCCGGCCGCCGAGTTCACCCCGGCCGCCTCGCTGACCCGTTCCTCCGGCACCGGGGACAACGTGTAGTTGTTCAGCTGCGACACCAGCAGTCCCAGCCCGGCGCCGGCGATCACGAGTGGTCCCACGAGCACCCACCCGGTCCCGGCGCGGGGCACGAGGGGCAGCAGGACGCCGATGCCCAGCACGAGGAGCCCGAAGCCCGCGGCCAGGCCCAGCCCGTACAGGCGCTCCACCCGGCGCACCGTGTAGGGGTGCGAGCGCGGCAGCTGCGCCAACCCGACCCAGAAGCCCCGCAGCGCACGGCCCTGCCGGACCAGCGCGGGGATGTCGACCTCCTGCTCGGTGTGGCGGCCCGAGGCGAGCAGGACCAGCCCCGTCGCGCCGTGCGGGGCGAGATGGGCACCGTGCCGGTCGCAGGAGTACTCGCGCAGCCGCGAGAGGGCCTGCCCGAGCAGCGGGATGCGTCCGGAGTAGGCGACCGAGAGCTGGTACCACAGCGCGACGTGGTGCAGGCGGATGTGGCCCAGCTCGTGGCCGAGGATGAAGCGCAGGCCCTCGCGGTTGCCGCGGTACAGGTTGGTGAACAGCTCGTTGGACAGCACCACGTAGTCGTGCCCGGTGGCCTGGGCGGCGAAGGCATTGAGGGCGCCGTTGCCGTTCGCCAGGAAGACGGCCGGCCGACGCCGCAGCCCGAGCCGGGCCGCGAACTCCTCCGCGACCCCGTAGAGCTCGGGGTACTGCTCCGGCGACACCTGGACGGCCGTGCCCCGGGTCGAGGCCCGCTGCGTCTCGCGGACCACGACCAGGGCGGGAACGAGCAGCAGCAGCTCGAACAGAGCCCCTCGGATCGCGTGCGCCCACGCCGTGTCCTGCAACGCCGGCGGGACGAACGGCAGCACCAGCGCGACCCGGACGATCCCGACCACGACGGCCACGTTGAGGATCACCATGAACGCGAAGAACGGGATCTCGGCAGGATGCCGGAGCCGGTTCGGCGCGGGTGCGGTCGGGCCGGCGGACATCACGCCTCCCCGGGTTCCGGGCGCCGGTCAGTGAGCGGGCTCGCCGACCGAACGGCCGAGAGCGGTGGCCTTCAGCGCCTCGTACTCGTCCCGGGTGATCGCGCCCTGGTCGAGCAGGCGCTTCGCCTCGGCGATCTGGGCGGTGGGTCCGCCGCCGGTCCCGTTCACGGTGGCGATCCTGCGGACGTCGTGCTCGTAGGCGCTGCGGGCGGCCGCGACGTCGGCCTGCCGGCGCTCGGCCATCTTCCGGCCCTCCGCGATCAGGTACACGAGCGACCCGACGATCGGCAGGACGATGATCAGCACCGTCCAGCCGGTCTTGCCCCAGCCGCCGATGTCGTCGCGCCGGAAGATGTCGCCGAAGATCACGAACATCAACCAGAACCAGACGACGAAGCCGAAGAACACCAGCATCGTCCAGAACAGGTCCAGCAACGGGTAGTCGGTCTGTGCGAGCAGCATGTCCAACCCCTTCTCTCCAGGTGTGACGGCTCACCCGTCGCGAACGGGTGGGTCAGGGGCCGGAGTCGCTCCGGCCGGCGGTCGGTCGCCTCAGGCGGTCTCGCCGCGGTACACGGCGAGCGCCCAGATCACGAGCACGTCGAGCGCGATGATCACGAGTGCCCAGACCGGGAAGTACGGCAGGAACGCGAAGTGGGCCACGAGGTTGATCGCCGCAGCCACGATGCCGACGGCGCGCGCCCAGGTCGCGCCCCACAGCACCCCCGCACCCGCGGCGACGAGCAGCACGGCGAGGACCAGGTGGACCCATCCCCACGTCGTCAGGTCGAGGGTGTAGAGGTACTGCGGCGTCCGGACGTAGACCTCGTCGTGCAGGATCGCCGCGATGCCGGTCAGCACGCCGAGTGCGCCCGCGAGCATCATCAGGACCGCGGCGAACAGGGCGAAGGTCGTGGTCCATCCGCTGTCCGCGGTGGTCGTGTCGGCAGCTGGTCCAGCCCGATGCGGTGTGGCGTGCGTGCTCATCACGACCCCTTTCGCACGTTCCCGGTGTAGTCGTGACCATCGCCCGTGGCGGTCGGCCCCGTGCCATCCGGGACGGGTGATTGCGGGTCCGCGACGGGCGGTGCCGGCCGGTGCTCCGCGGGACGTGGCTGGTCGAGGAACTGCACGATCCCGAGCAGGACCAGGAGCACCAGGACGACGACCAGGATCGTCCGGCCCGACGGACGGTCGAGCAGCACGACCACGAGCGCGGCCAGGACGACCAGTGCCGTGCGGACCAGGCCGAGGTGGTCGTGGACCCACGGACCCACCGGGCCCTCGGCGAGTCGGCGCGCGACCGCGCCCCGGCGCAGCGACGCCACCCCGCGGGCCAGTGTGCCCCGGATCCGGACCGCGGCGGACGACGGGCCGGTCACCCAGGCCGCGAGCGCCACGACGAGCCCGACGACGAACAGTGTCCGCAGGGCGGCGCGGACGAAACGCACGATGATGTCGTAGGCCGAGGCCGCGGCGGCGGAGGACTGTTCGGGCACGGCGCCGACCACGATGCCCCGCACGACGAGCAGGGCCGCGGCCAGGGCGAGCATCGTGCCCATCACGGCCAGGCCGATCACCAGAGTCGCCCGCCGTCGGTTGCGGGCCAGCAGGGCCCC
The DNA here is from genome assembly GCF_042658055.1 of Pseudonocardia lutea. Taxonomy (NCBI): domain Bacteria; kingdom Bacillati; phylum Actinomycetota; class Actinomycetes; order Pseudonocardiales; family Pseudonocardiaceae; genus Pseudonocardia; species Pseudonocardia lutea. The sequence goes on along the minus strand of NZ_JBHSQK010000026.1, from coordinate 27,867 downwards.
GCCGATCAGGAACGCGAGGGTCAACCAGGGCAGCCAGGTCGCCGTCACGTCGAGCAGGTGGTAGAGCGTCTGGGCGCGGATCAGGGTGCTGGCCGGGAACAGCGCGATCGTCGGGTGGATCGGTGGGATCTTGGCGGCGAGCTCGAACCCGGAGGCCACGAGCCGCTGCTTGGCCGCCTCGACGAAGGGGTAGAGGTCGAGGACGGCGTCGCCGCCCTGGACGGTGATCGCCGAGGACTGGCCGGCCAGCACCGCCGCGAGCTGTTGGTGGGTCACCGTCAGCGCCTGCTGCCCGGCGGCGACGAAGGCCGGGCTGCTCACCAGCTCCTGGACCTTGTCCTGCACGAAGCTGCGGGTCCCGTCGGCGAGCGGCCCGGTGAGCCCGTGCAGGCGGTCGGCGATCGGGGCCGGGAGCCCCTGCGCGGCGAGCGCGTCCACCGCCTGGTTCGCGAGCTGCTGGACGTCGACCTGGGTGAAGACCTCCTGGGTCACCCGGCCGGCCACGGCGGTCTGCACCGCGGGGTCGTCGAGGACCGGGCCCATCGTCGCCACGAAGCGGTCGGTGTCGGAGATCTGGTTGTGCGTCCAGACCGCGAGCACGGACACGGGGACCAGCAGCAGGCCCAGGACCAGCAGGACCGCCGAGGCGACCGAGGCCCACCGGATCGGTCCGCGCGGGCGTCGGCTCGGCGGGGGCGGAGGTGGTGGCGCCGCTCGCAGCGCGGCGAGCTCGGCACGCAGGCGTTCCAGCTCCGCCCGCTCCGCGGAGGTGAGCGGGGCCGCCGTGTCCGGCGCGGGGGTGGTCGCCTCGCGGGTGGTGGGCGCGCTCGGGGCCCCGGTCGCGACGGCAGGTCCGGAGCTGTCGGGGCGGTCGACGACGGACATCGCGGTCTCCTCGGAGGCGACTGTGGCGAGCGCACCCTCGGCCACGCACCACGGCTCGGCATCACCTCGTCCGGGCGAGCGCCGCGCGGTCGACGAGCCGTCATGGGGCCCGGAGCGCCGATCTCACCCCACGCCCGGGATGGGCAGCACCGAGACGAGGGTGAGCCCGAGGGCGTCGAGCTGGGCGATGATCCCGTGCAGGTGGGAGTCGTCCAGCACCTCGCCGTCGATCACGGTCTGGGGTGGGAGCACGGTGATCCTCATGCCGCTCAGGGCCGCGCGGGCCTCGTCGGACAGAACCCCGTCGACACGGAACTCGTAATGCATGGGCCCTCGACTCCGGTTCTCCTCGCGTCTCGTCCACCGGTCGTCAGGCTTCCGTGCGGCACGCCCGGCTCCCTCATCCCCGGGGAATGAACCGGCGCGCCGCGAGCCCGAGCAGGCCCGCTGCGGCCGTGCGGAACGCGCGCGCTCCGCGGGTGCTCCGTGTGGAGCTGTCGACGGTGTCCACCATGCGCCTCCCGCGTTCGGGGCGGCGGACCGGCCGTCGCCCGGATGTCTTCCGTGGACCAGGTCCCGGCCTTGGCGCTCAGCGTCCGTGGACCGCCTGGTCCACGACGATCGCCAGGCGGGCGAGCACCTCCTCTGCCTCGCCCTGCGTGACCACGCCACGGTCGACGGCGGCCTCGACCTCGGCCTGCAACAGCGCGACCAGCACTCCGGCCCGGTCGCCGACCTCGGTGGGCGCCGCCCGCGCCGACCCCCGGCGGCCGTCCATCGGCATCACCGGTCGCAGGAACGGAGGGCCGGGCTCGCCGGCGGGTTGTGCCATTCAGCGCCTCCTCGACCCGCGGTGCGCGCGGCTCCGCCCGCACCGTGCGATCGAGTGTCCAGTCATGAGAGTCGACGGAGGTCATCCCGGACGGGTGGTCGCGGTTCCCTCGAGCGGGTCCGGTCAGGGGCGGGGTGCCGGCTGCGACCCGGTCGGGATGCGCTGGAGTCCGACGAGCTCGATCCCGAGGTCCTGCAAGCGGGCCAGCAGCTGTTGCAGCTCCGCCTGGTCGTCGACCCGCGCGCGCAGCTCCGTCTCCGTGGGGTGGGCCGGGCGCAGCGGATCGAGCGCCGCCAGCAGCGCCGGGCTGAGACGTCCCCTCACCCGCACGGAGTACTCGCAGCTCATCCTGACCTCCTTCTTGGCGGTCGCCCGACGAGGACGTCGACGGTCCCGGCCTCCGCGCGACCGCGCACCATCCGCTCCGGATGAGCGCAGCGCGATCCGGCGGCATGGTCCGAGGCAGCGTTCGTCAGAGGAGGCCCAGGAGACGGGCCCGGCGTACCGCGTCGCGCCTGCCGGACGCTCCGAGCTTCCGGTAGAGGGCTCTCTCGTGGGTCTTCACCGTGCTGACCGAGACGTACAGCTCGGCGGCGATCTCGGCGTTGCTGAGACTGCTGGAGAGGTACTGCAGGACCGTCCGTTCCCGCTCGGTCGGCGGGTCGACGAGCGCATGGACCCCGCCCGCCTCCTCCGGGCCCGCGACCATGCGCCCGAGCAGGTCGAGGGCGAACTCCGGCGTCGCGGTGCCCCGTTCGAGACACCTCTGCAGGAGCGGCCGGAGCTCCGGGCCCTCGACCAGGAACGGACCCCGGAGCCCGCACGACAGGCCGGCGACGAGGGCCTCCTCGAGCCGGTCCCGGGCGCGGGACTCCTCGCCGGCCGCCGCGGCGAGCAGCGCGTCGAGGATCCGGACCCGTACGCCGATCCGCGCCGTCGGTGGGTCGCCGACGAGACGGCGGAGGTGTTCTGCGGTCCGCCGGTCTCCCAGCCGCAGCCTCAGTCGCGCCGCGCTCAGCAGAGCGCCCGGTGTGCTCGGTGTCCCCATGTCGTCGAGCACGGCGAGGGTGCGTTCCGGTTCGCCCGTCGTCGCGAGCACCGAGGCCTCCAGGAGGCGGGCACGTTCGACCAGCACGAGCGGGGCCCGATCGGCCTCGGCGTCGAGCTGCGCCCGCAGGTTCGCGAGGGCGGACTCGTGCTCGCCGGCGGCCGCCAGCCGCTCCGCCGCCAGCAGCGCCGCCACGAACCGCACGTGCGGCTCGGCGGTGGCGTTCTCGAACGCCGCCAGGCGCGCCGACCGCTCGTCGGCGGCCTCGGGATCCCCGCGGTCCAGAGCCACCTCGACCAGCGCCAGGTGAGCCGCCGCCACCTGCGCCGTGTCCTCCATCCCGGCCGCGGCCGCCGTGGCGAGGACCTTGCGTGCCTCGCTCTCGGCGGAGTCGAGCTCGCCACGCTCGGCCCGGAGCAGTGCGCGGTAGGCCAGGGCGTTCAGCTGCGCCAGGACGACGCCGGGCACCGCGGCCTCGACGGCAGCCGTCAGATGACGTTCGGCGGCGTCGAGGTCACCGGTCCACAAGGCGGCGGTCCCGAGATTGTTGTGCACGACGACCGGCACGATCTCCCCGCCGGCCATCCCCAGCGCCGCGAGTGCGTCCGGTTCGAGCGGGACCTGCCGGTAGGCGTCGCGCACCATGTCCCAGTCGCCGACCAGCCTCCCGAACCCGCCGGTGCTCATCAGCCGCAGCACCTCGGCTCGATCCCTCCGCCGGCTCGGGAGGCCGCTCACCGGTACCGTCCGGGCCGCCTCGAGGAGGCGGGGCACGTCGAGCCCGATCCCCTGCGCCACCCTGGCTCCGGCGAGTCCTGCGGCGATCTCCGGGTGAACGCCCGCGACGGTGGCGGGAACCTGGGCCAGCACGCGCTCGAGCGGTCGGCCGTCACCGCCCATCACGAGCGTCAGCGCATGGATCCCCGTCAGGTCGGCGGCCAGCCGCCACAGGCCCGCGGTCACCGAGGAGTGGATGGCCTCGAGGGGCATGCCGTTCCCGCGGAACCATTCCGCCGCCCGCCGGTGCAGGTCGCGGCGCTCCCGGGAGGGCATGCTCCGCGCCCTGAGGATGTCCAGGACGAGGCGGTGCAGCCGGAACCAGCGGCCGGGCCGGTCGACTTCGCGGACGAAGAGGTGAGCACCGGCGAGATCGGCGAGCACCTGGCCGGCGTCGGCGCGACCGGTGAGCGCGCGAGCGAGATCGGCACAGACCAGATCGACCACGCTGACCGCGGTCAGGAAGGTCATCAGCTCCGGGGCCTGCTGGTCGAGCACCTCGGTCAGCAGGTACCCCGCGACGGTGTGGTCGTCGCCGGAGAAGGCGGCGACCGCGGCGTCGACGTCCGCCCGGTCCTGCAGGTGCAGCGCGGCCAGGCGGAGTCCCGCCGGCCATCCCTCGGTCCGGTCCAGCAGCCGGTCCACCTGGACCGACGTCAGCTCCAACCCGAGGAGCCCGAACAACTCCGCGGCCTCGTCGTGCCGGAACGCGAGGTCGGCGGCCCGGACGTCGTGAACGGACCCGGCCACCCGCAACCGTTGCAGGGGCCACGGCGGGTCCCTCCGGGTGGCGACGACGATCGACAGGCTCGCCACCGGCCGGTCCACGAGACGCAGGATCCCCTGGTGCACCTCGGACGAGGTGATCTCGTGCAGGCCGTCCAGGACGAGCACGACCGGGGTCCGCACGCTCCGGACCGCGTCGGCGACGGCGCTCGGCAGATAGTCCGTCGCCACGGAGCCCGCGACGACGTCCTGCAGGGCCTGGACCGCCGCCTCGCCCGTCGCATCGCGCAGCGCCGCCGCGACGGCCTGCCAGAAGGGCTTGGGGGCGTCGTGGATCGCCTCGAGGTTCAGCCAGGCGACGGTGCGGGCGTCCGCGCCGGCATCCACCCAGGAGCTCAGCAGAACGGTCTTGCCCCACCCGGCGGCCGCGGCCACGAGCGTCACCGGGGCGGTCAGATCGGCGTCGAGCAGGTCGTCCAGCCGGGGCCGTCGCACGAGGCCGCCGGCGCTGGGGACCCGCACCGTCGCACGCGCCGGCTCGGGACGGCGCCCGCCGGCCCTCCTGACCCTGACCGCTCGATGTCGCGCCATCGCCCCTGCCCGTGGGTCGTGTCCTCCGCGACTCGTCGCAGTCGCCGTCCTCAGCCCGAGACACGACGTTGGACCCGGCCGACCGTCCGATGGTGCCACCTCGACGGGATGGTGCGATGTGGCGAAAGGCCTCATCCGGGGCCCTTTCGCCTGGTCCGGAAGGCGTACCGCGTCGGTCTCACGCCGGCGAGGAGGCGGAGCCACCCCCGACGGATGACCGTCCCGGGGCGTCGCCGACCCACACTCCGGGAGCCCGCCCCGCAGGAAGACCCAGCTGCGCAGAAGCAGGACAAGCCATGCAGGGCGACACGCACGACGGAGGAGGACGACGATGACCATCGGTCCGGTGCAGATGCTCGTGCTCGGGTTCGACCACCCGAACTTCCAGGGCCGCATCCGTGCGGAGCTCGAGCGGCTCCGCGACGACGACATGGTGCGGGTGATCGACTTCCTGGCCGTGCAGAAGGCGGTGGGCGGCGAGGTCAGCAGGCTGAAGGAGACCCAGCTCGACGAGGCCGAGCGGGCCGAGTTCGGCGCCGTCGTGGGCGCGCTGGTCGGGATCGGCGCCGGTCTCACGCCGGAGGAGGGTGCCGCCCTCGGAGCCGAGGCGCTGTCCTACGAGGACGAGCTCCTCGACGAGGAGGCCTGGGACGCCCTGGCCGACATTCCCGAGGGAACGGCGGCCGCGCTCGTCCTGCTCGAACACCGCTGGGCCATCCCGCTCCGCGACGCCGTCGCACAGGCCGGCGGCATCAGGCTCGCCTCCGAGTTCGTGAGCCCCCTGGACCTGGTGGGTGTCGGCCTGGTGGCGGCGCAGGAGGCCGAGGCGATCGTGGCCATGTCCGAGGACACCGTCTGAGGCATCGCGACGGCACGGAGCGGAGAAGGGAGGACGTCGATGTTGGGCCGAGACCGCAGGCTCGCCTGCCGGAGCGGACGGCGCGCCGCCCGCCGGACCGCGCGTCGCCTGGTCCGCCGGCGCTGACCGGCTGGGATCAGCCGACGGCACCGTGGTGATCGTGCTGGAAGCGCGTTCGTGAGTGACCGGGTGCGGCCGCGTGACCGACCGCGGGCAGGGCGGGCACGGCGGTGCGGTGCATCAGGCCGTGCTCGTAGCCGACGACGACCGCGTCGCGACGGTTGCCGACACCGAGCTTGGCGTAGATCGACCGCACATGGGTCTTCACCGTGTTGACGGACACCCCCAGGTCGTCGGCGATCTCCTCGAGGGACCGCAGGGAGGGCAGCAGTTCCAGCACGTCCTGCTCACGGCTGCTGAGCACGGCGTCGAGCCCGTCGGGGTCCCCTGTCGCGAGCGCGAGGGCGCGCCCCGGCAACGTGTGGGCCATCTCCAGGCTGCCGAACTGGTGGGCCAGCAGCTGCCGCACCGCCGCTCCGGCGTGCACGAAGGGGCGCACCAGGTCGTGGGGTTCGGCCGTCGCGACCGCGTCCCGCAGAGCGCGTCGCGCGGCGAACCCGTCCCCCGACCGGACCGCGAGTTCGCAGCGCAGCAGGTGGGCCTCCACGACCGTCGAGGGCAGCGCGCACGGGGCCCTGCCCTCGACGAGCCGGTCCAGGGTCGCGCGGGCCTGCTCCGGACGGCCACCAACGACGTCCGACCGCGCCCGGAGGAGCAGGATCTCGCCGGTCACGCCGCAGCGCCCGGCGAGCCAGCTCAGCGCGGCCCGTGCGGCGGCGTGGTGGCCGAGACGGAGGGCGGCGCCGAACTCCGCCGTCGCCGCGAGCGCGAGGCCGATCGGGTCGGCCTCGTGCTCGCCGAGGACGACCCGTGCCTGCTGGAGCGTGCTCAGGCCCTGTCGGTGGTCGCCGAGGTCCGTGGCGGCGGCCCCGTCCACCACCAGCAGGGAGAACCGCAGCACGGGGTCCGCGGTCTCCGCCCGTGACAGCGCCTCGCGCACGAGCACGAGGGCCTGGTCCGGGTCCGCGGCGAGGAGCGCGGCGTGGGCGAGCGGCACGACGGCGCCGAGCGCGGCGGGTGAGGCGGCCCATCCCCGGGCCGTCGCGAGCGCGTGGGCGTGTGCCGCGTGCTCGCGCATGGCCGCCACGTCGCCGTCCGCCCCGGCCGCGTCGGCCGCGGCGGCGCGGGTCTGCACCAGCAGATGGTCCCAGCCTGCGTGCCGGGCAGCGACCAGCATGTCGTCGAGCACGCGGCGCGCGGGTCGGACGTCGTCGCCGAGGCGTCGATCGCGAATTCGGGCGGCACACCGGGCGACCTCGAGGAGCGCCTCCGGCTCGGGGCCGAGCGGGATCCCGGGAGTGCAGGGACCCCCCACATCCGGCCCGGCGCCGCGCCCGACCTGAGGCAGACCTCCGAGCCGATCCGCGATCGCGCCCAGGACGGCCAGGGCGGCAGGCGGATCGGGCGGCCAGCAGCGGTGGGCCTGCCGCGCCGCCGCGACCGCGGCCGGGCGGTCCCCGGCCTGGTCGGCGGCCAACGCCTCCACGACGGACCACCACGGATCGACCGCGCTGCCACCGGCGACGCGCAGCGCGCGGCGCAGTTGTCCGTGCTGCCCCCGGACCAGCAGGGGAACGGCGACGCGGGCGATCGTGTCCACGAGGAGCGCCGCGTCCTCGGCCTGCGAGGCGTGCTGCAGGGCCGCCACCGGGCGGTTCCGCTCGAGCCACCAGCGAGCCGCAGCGCCGTGCAGGGCGGCCGGGCGCTGCGCGGTGCGCCGGTGCAGGTCGGCGAGGAGGAGGCTGCGGACAAGGGGCTGCAATCGGTAGGTGGCCGGCCTCCGGCCGTGCAGGCGCACCAGGGCGCTCCGGGACTCGAGATCGCCGAGGACGTGGCCGGCGTCCTCCCGGCCGGACAGCTCGACGGCGAGTGCCACCGGGATCTCGTCGCAGACGCTGGTCCGGCGCAGCAGGTCGACCGAGGACGCGGGCAGGCCGGCGAGGACCTCACCGACCAGGTAGTCGGCGACGGCGCGATCCACCCCCGAGAACCGGGAGAGGAAGCCTTCGACGTCCGGCGTCGCGGACAGGGCTGTCGCGGCGAATCGCAGGCCGACGGGCCATCCGTCCGTCTGCCGGTACAGCCGGTCGAGCTGGTCGGGGCGGAGCCGCACCCCGGCCGCGTGCAGGAGCGCCTCGGCCTCGTCGCGGTCCAGGCGCAGCCGATCGGCCCGGAGCTCCACCAGCCGACCCTCGGGCCGGAGGCGCTGGAGACCGATCGGTGGGTCCGACCTGGACCCCAGTGCGACGGGGATCGTGCGCGGACGGTGCTGCAGGAGCCGCGCGACGTCGTGCAGGACCTCGGGTGAGTGCAGCTCCTGCAGGTCGTCGAGCACCAGGCGGACGGGACGCTCGAGTTCGCCGAGTGCGACGGCGACCTCGGCCCCGAACTCGGGTCGGCCGGCCGCCGACACGTCCCAGCCCCGACCGCGGGGGCCGGTCCGGACGGCACTGGTCGCCGGGACCGTGGGGCAGCGGGCGAGGGCGGCGAGCACGGCGCTCCAGAACAGCCGCGGATCGTCGTCGTCGCTGTCGAGGTTCACCCACGCGGTGTCCCGCCCGGGTCGTGCGGCCGCCGCCCACTCCGCGAGCAGCAGGGTCTTCCCGTATCCCGCGGGCGCGCAGACGAGCCCGACGTCGCAGATCTTGTCGAGCTCGTGGCGCAGGAGTGGTCGTCGGAGGAGGTCCGACGGCAGTCGTGGCACGGAGATCTTCGGATCCGGAACGCTCGTCACACCGCCACCTCCAGGTCGCCCCCCGCCGCCCGACCGGCACCTCGAGCCGGGGCGGTCACGCACGGGTGTCGACGGTGCCCCGTTCCGGGATGAGCCGGCGTCCTTCTCCGAGGAGGACCACCTGTGCGGTGCGGTCCCCGACCCGAGCCGCTCCCCTCGGCACCTCGGCGTTCACCTTCCGGGGATGACACACCGCCCGGAGGGGGACGGCACCGTGGCCGTGGCACCGTCCGGCCGTGCGAACACAGGAGGTCAGCGTGCTCAGGCGGATGTCCCACATGCCGGCAGGAACGATCGGGTTCGAGGCGGCCGGCAAGGTCGACGACGACGACTTCGAGGACGTCGTGGCGCCGGTCCTGCGCCAGGAGATCGCCCGGGGGGCGAAGCTGCGCCTCCTCTACCTCTTCGGACCCGCACTCCGCGACTACGAGTCCGACGAGCTCGGGGAGGAGATCGCCTTCGCCGTGCGCCACCCCACGTCCTACGAGCGGGTGGCGGTCGTCAGCGACGAGACGTGGCTCCGGCCCGCGCTGCGGATGCTCTCCCTCCTCGTGCCGGGCCGGCTGCGAGGCTTCCCGGTCGCCGAGCTCGAGGCGGCCAAGCGATGGGTCGCCGCGGAGGAGCACGAGAACACCCCGGCCGATCCGACAGAACCCCCGTACGTCTCCGCCACGGAGGCACACCGCAGCGGCCCGGTGCCTCACCCGGTCGAACCACGACAGGGCGAACAGGAGTCCTCCACGAACCGATGAGTTCGGGGTGCTCCCCGGGTCGGACCAGGCATGCCCACCGCGAGCACCGCCCGCCGGATGTTCGAGCTCCTGGAGCCGATCTGCCTGGTCACCTACTTCGCCGACGAGTGCAACGAGGAGCTGGCCGCGCTCGGCCACCGCACCTACTGGGACGGCTACTTCGCCAGCCGCGCCGCGCCGCTGGGGCGGGTGCCCGCGCAGGTCGTGCACGCGGCCTTCTACAGCTTCGCCGAGGGGGAGGCCGCGCGGCACATCCCGAGCGCGTGGGAGACGATCCCGCCCGAGGCGTCCGTCGCCGCACGGGAGCGGGGCAGCGCGGCCTCACTGCGGCGGATCCTCGGCGACGAGCTGGCAGGCTCCCCGGGCCTGGTGCGCGCCGCCGACCTGACCACCAAGGCCGCGACGAGCGCGCCCACGGAAGGTCGGGTGATGTACGCCGGGATGCGCACCCTTCCGGTGCCGAGCGACCCGGTCGCCCGCCTGTGGCATTCCGCGACCATGCTGCGCGAGCACCGCGGTGACGGGCACGTCGCCGCTCTCGTCGGCGCACGCATCGGCGGCACGGAGGCCCACGTGCTGACCGCGTTGGAGATGGGCATCCACCCGCCGGAGTCGTTCGGGCGCATCCACCACCTGCCGAAGCAGCGGCTGGCCGCGGTGATGGACGGGCTGCGCGAGCGCGGGCTCGTCGACACCGAGAGCCGGTTCACCGAGGCCGGCCGCGAGACCAAGCGACGCATCGAAGCCCTCACCGACGAGCTCGCATCCCCGCCCTACGAGGCCCTCTCCCCCGCCGAGCTCGACGAGCTGATGACCGAGCTCGAACCCATCACCGCGTCACTGGTCGCCGCCGGGTCGCAGTGACGAACGGTGGGGCGGCGGGGGTGACGACGAGCGCTGATCGTCCAGGTCGCAGGTGGACGATCGCGATGCCTGTTCAGCCGGTCGATGATGCGCCGACCTATGGCGAGGAAAGAACGCTGTTACCGCCTCGCCGACACCCCGGCCGAAGTCCTTGAGGTCCTCAAGCACACCGAACAGGAGATCGAAGCCGAGAGCGTCCAGGCGCTCACCCGCTACGACCCGAGCGCATGGCGCCGGCCCTCCGGCGCCACGGCCCTCTGGCGCCACGGTGCTCGGGCAGCGCGCGGAGCGGCAGTACGGGCGGATGCCTCCGCCCACCACCATGAGCCCTCCCAGCGCTGGTTCCAGTACCCGACGGCACCGCCGTCCTGCGCGCCGGCTCGGCCGAGGCGGCCGTACGCCCCTCGCGATGCGGACGGCGAGCGGCTGTCACACCCGTTCGGCGATCTCGAGGCCGCCACCGGGGGATGGCTCGGGCGCGGCGCCGGCGTCGACCGCAGAGCTGTAGCTGTCGACGTACATGCACTGCGCGACGGTCGTGACGACGAGGCCGAGCACGGGGTGCGGCTGATCTCCTCGAGCTCCTTGTGCTCGGCGGTGGCCTTGCGGGGCAGGGTCAGCGGCTGCTGATGCCAGCGCGACGAGGCGTCGACGACGTCGAGCCGCTCGCGCTCAGCCTTCCACCGGGGCCACAGCTCGTCGGTGACGAGCCTTGAGGTCGGACTCGCTCAGCACGTGCTCCCCCGGACCTTTCACTGTGTTGTGCGCCGGAGGGCGGCTGCGCTGACCCAGAACCAGCGGTTGTGATTCAAATCACAGCGCCGTATCCCCGGCATGATCGCAGCCATCTCTCGGCGACCAGACAACGAGAGGGGGCACTACTGTGCGTCGATCAATCATTGTTGGGGTGTTGCTTGCACTCTGCGCCACGTTTTACCTCGGAGTCGGGACCGGAGTCGGGGCCGCCCAGACGGGCGTCAGCTCTACCGACATCACGCAGGCCGTCAATGCCCACAACTCGCTGCGACAGCAGGTTGCGAAGGACGAGACCGCACGGCTCAAGCGGACGATCACGATCCCGAACGTCAGCTGGGACGCCGCAGTCGCCGCGACCGCGCAGGACTGGGCGAACAAGGAAGCGGTGAGGCTGAAGGCGAACCCGAATTCGTCGCCTCAGCATCGGCCGAACAACGTCTACGGCGAGAACACGTTTTGGCAGTGGAGCACGCCTTCGCAGCCGAATGTCACTCCGATCCCGGCGACGAACTACTGGGGAGGCGAGCGGTCCCTGTACAACTACGAGTCGAACGCCTGCTCCGGCGGCGGCATCGCCTGTAAGCACTACACCCAGATGGTCTGGGCGAAGACCCTCAAGATTGGCTGCGGAAAGGCGCAGTGGTCGGTCGGAACCAAGAACTACGTGCTGTGGGTCTGCAACTACTCGCCCAAGGGCAACATCAGCGGCCAGCGGCCGTACTGAGCTGAGGACGAAGCCGTTCGTCGTCTCGATCACCACACGCACCCGCTGCGCTTGCGCTTGGAGGTGATCCCGCTGTTGAGGGCGAGCCGGCGGCCCATCCGGGCGCCGACCATGCAGACTGCGAGGTCGACGAGCTTGCGCGAGTCGCGGTTGACCTTGCCGAGGCTCACGCCCCACTTGTTGGGCCGCCGGCGCGCGTTGTGCACGTGGATCCGCAACCGGGCATCGCCGTCGTGGGTCAGCGAGCCCTCTTCGTCGATCTCGTGGGCGACCCGCTCAGCAACGTGCGGGCCGCGTTGCGCGCAGCGGTCAAGGACCGGCCAGTACACGTCGCTGGCGTTCACCGAGGCCCTGCGCGAGGCCGGGATCGCCGGCTCGATCGGCAGCGTGGGCGACGCCCTGGACAACGCGCTGATGGAGTCGGCGATCGGGCTGTTCAAGACCGAAGTCGTCGACCGGCAGGACCGCTCCTGGACCGGGCGCGACGAGCTGGAGCGCGGGACCGCGCAGTGGGTGCACTGGTTCAACACCACCCGCTGCACTCCGCGCTCGGCTACCTCCCACCCGTGGAGTTCGAACAGCGCTACCGTGACCTTCCACCGGCCGCCGCGACACCCGAGGTGGCCTAAACCCCGTCTCCGACGGACCCAGGCCGGTTCAGGCTGGGCCGCCGCCTACCGCGAACTCGCCGACCACACCGACGACCGGGGCCCCCTCGGTCCGCCGCCCCCGGCCGGCGTCGCCGAATACCACGCCGCCTGGCACACCGCCCACACCGCCCTCGACCTGCCCGACCGCGGCGCCGACGAACAACAGATGACCGACGGCCAACTCCGCGTCCGCGTCGCCGCCTACGACCGCGAGAAGACCTGGGCCCCCGACTGGGTCGCCGACGACCCTCACCGCCGCCCACCAACAGGCACGAAGCCACCACACCGACGCCGAATTGTGGACTGCGCGGGTAGAAACCCTTCACGACCCCGTCGAACGCGAGCAGCTCCTGGCCGCCGCCGGCGAAGCCCGTGCCGAGGCCGAACGGGCCGCCGCTCGCGCCGCCGAGCTGGAGATCATCGACGACGCCCGCGCCGCCTGGTACGCCCACTCCGCCATCACCCGCGTCAATGCCGACCGCGCCCGCAACGAACTCGCCGCCCGCGGCGTCGACCTCGACAGCCCGACCGACCAGGTCACCGCCCAAGAGTGGCTCGACGCACGCCCACCACACCGACCAACTCCTCGACGACCAGCAGCGAGAGATCACCGAACTTGACCTCGCGCCGGCCGAACGGCAGCCGACCCCAAGCGCTCGGACCGAACGGGCCACATACAGCACCGCCGGCGACAGCACCGTCGAGGCGATCCGCCGCGCGCAGAACGCCCTCGCCCAGATCCACGCCCGAGAACAGCTCGACCTCGCCCACGGAACCGACGAGTCCGCCGAACACGCCCGCGCCCAACAGCTCGCACTCTGGGCTCAGCAGGACCGGGACCAGGAGATGGCCGCAGACCAGGCGGCCGGCTACGACCGCTAACCAGAGGCGAGTGAGACCTTCGTTCGTGCGATCAGGTCCACGAGCTGCCGGGAACGCCGAGCCTCGCGCTCGGCGCGACGGCGCAGCTCCAGGCGCCGCTCGGGCTCCTCGAACGCCCACGGTCGGGCCGCGATCTCCCGCTCCACCAGCTCCTCCGGCGAGGCTAGCGACCCGTCAGCGAGCCGCTCCGGAATTGGCAGTGGCGGCCGGTCCTGCCGCCCCAGCAGCCACCGCAAACACACCTCGCCGCCCTCAGCCCAGCCCACCCCGGCAGGCAACACGGGCCAGTTCCGCACCCCGAGCTCGGCGCAGATCTCCTCCAACGGAGGCGGAGGGACCCCAGGAGTCGCCGCCGCCGCGCACGCCCACATCTAGCCGCCACTCCCGCAGCGAACGCAGACTGCTTCTCCAGGTCCGCCCCGTGGGCAATCCAGTGAAGATCATCGAGCTCGCGGCGCCCGCGAGCAGACCACGCAGGATGCACGGGCTGCAACGCCATGCAACCGGTGTCGCCGCACGCTCTGCGTCGACCAATGTCGAACTGGTCCCGCAGCCGACGTCGCCCGCGACTACGTGGCCCACCACCCCGACACCCTGGTCGTCGTCACTGGCGACCACGACTGCGGCCTCATCGCAGAAGCTCCCGCGCCCGAACCCGCGGCGGCGGCCACCCCACCCGGATGGCCCGTTCCCCGTGGCCGGGAGCATGAAATGGTCGGCCGAGGAGCACACCGACGTCCCGGTTTCCGTCACCGCCGAGGACCTTGGCACGGACGCGTTCGACGGGCGTCACCCCAACACCTACCTCCACGAGGTCCTCGGCAAGGCGCCCGGCATCTGACCGCCGCGAGCCGTGCTCTTGTCGTGGCGAGGGGCCGCGACGGCCGCTCCGGTGGGCGGCCGGCGCGGGTATTCGATCCGCTCCGCACACCCAGGGCTGGACGGGCCCGCGATCGGCGTGGATCAGGGACAGCCGCCGCTCGGATTGCTGGGCAGCCTCGATTCACCTCCGCTAGGCGATGGCACCGGTAGTCAGGGCCGGAGCATAGGTCGCCGCCCGGGCTCCGTGCGGGCCGCGGAGCCTTCCGATCTTCCAGTGACAGGAGCGAGCCATGGGAGTGACGGCCTCGGCCGACGCCGGCCGGACCGGGATCCGTCCGTTCACGATCAACGTGCCCGAGGAGCAGCTGGCCGACCTGCGCAGACGCATCGTCGCGACGAAGTGGCCCGACCGGGAACCCGACCCCTCCCAAGGCGTGCGGCTCGAGACGATCCAGGCTCTCGCCGACTACTGGGCGAGCGAGTACGACTGGCGCCGGTTCGAGGAACACTTCGCGGCCCTCCCGCACTTCGTCACCGAGATCGACGGCGTCGACATCCACTTCATCCACGTCCGCTCGGAGCACGAGGACGCCCTGCCACTCATCGTCACCCACGGCTGGCCGGGCTCCACGGTCGAGCAGTTGAAGATCATCGGCCCGCTCACCAGACCGACCGACCACGGGGCGAGCGCAGCCGATGCGTTCCATCTGGTGATCCCGTCGCTGCCCGGCTACGGGTTCTCCGGCAAGCCGACCGAGACCGGCTGGAACCCGGTCCGCATCGCCCGGGCCTGGATCGAGCTCATGAACCGGCTCGGCTACACCCGCTACGTCGCGCAGGGCGGCGACTGGGGCAACGCCGTCACCGAACAGATGGCCCTGGCCAAGCCGCCGGGGCTACTCGGCATCCACACCAACATGCCCGCGACCGTCCCCCCGGAGATCTCCCGAGCACTTCAGATCGGCGGGCCAACCCCCGCCGGCCTGTCCACCGAGGAGAAGACCGCCTATGAGGTGCTGGCCCACTTCTACGCAACCGGGCTGGGCTACGCCACCGAGATGGCCAACCGGCCGCAGACCCTCTACGCCATCGCGGACTCCCCGATCGGGCTGGCCGCCTGGATGCTCGACCACGACGTCCGCAGCTACGAACTCATCGCGCGCGCTTTCGCCGGTCGACCCGGCGGCCTGTCCCGCGACGACGTCCTCGACAACGTCACCCACTACTGGCTGACCAACACCGCGATCTCCTCCGGGCGCCTCTACTGGGAGAACACCGGAGCGTTCTTCGACACGCGCGGTGTCGAGATCCCGGTCGGCGTGACCGTGTTCCCCGACGAGCTCTACCCCGCCCCACGCAGCTGGGCCGAACGGGCCTACCCCAAGCTCGTCCACTACAACGTGGTCGACGAGGGCGGCCACTTCGCCGCCTGGGAACAGCCGCAGACCTTCGCCACCGAGGTCCGGGCCGCCTTCCGGTCACTGCGGTGATCGCGACGGCCGAGCTGCCCGTCGAGGGCGAGCCCCCCAGCGGTGCCACCGCCCGGCGGAACTCGGGACCGCTGACGCGGGCCGGGCTGCGCAGCAGCGTCGCCGTGGTCGGGTTCGGCACGGCGCCCAGGCCTCCGTCTTCACCTTCGGCTAGCCCGATCGAGCAGAGGAGCTGGTATGGCCCACGCATTGTCGATCGACGTCTTCACCAGTGGATACAAGCCGGTCCCGGGCGGGCCGGGCTGGGACGACAGCGCCCCTGCCACCTGGCCGGCCAGCACTGCGACGCTGATCTCCGGCGACCGCGACGCCGTGCTCGTCGACGCGCTGCTCACCACCGACGAAGGGCGGCGCCTCGCCGCGTGGGTGCAGAACACCGGCAAACGGCTCCGGACGATCGTCGTGACACACGGCCACGCCGACCACTTCTTCGGAGCCGGGCCAGTGCTGAATGCCTTCCCCGACACCGAGCTGGTCGCTGCCGATCAGCGGGTCGTCGACGAGGCGCGCGGCCAGACCACACCCGCCGCCATGACGCTGTGGAACTCCTGGTTCGCCGGACAGCTCGCGCAGCACCCCGCGACCCCGGAGCTGGCCGGCTCACCCGACCACGACCTCGAAGGCCACACCCTCCGAATCCGCACCGTCGGCACCGCCGACGGCGCCACCTACGCCACAATCGTGCACGTGCCCGAGCTGCGCACCGTCTGCTCCGGCGACATCGTCTACAACGACATCCACATGTGGCTCTGGAAGTCGACACCGGACACCCGCCAGGCATGGCGGGCATCCCTCGACGCCGTGGCCGCCCTCGCCCCGGCCACGATCATCGCCGGGCACCGGGACCCCGATGCCCCCGACGACGACGCGACCCGCGTGCTCGACCAGACGCGCCGCTACCTCGAGGACTTCGAGCAGGTCGTCGCCAAGTCGAACGAGCCGCCCGAGGTGATCGACGAGATGCTCGCGAGATACCCGAACCACGGGAACCGCTACACGCTGTTCCTCGCGGCCTCCAGCCAGTTCCCGGCCTGACCACCGGGCTCCGGGTGGCCCGGCGCCGCGGGTAGGTGCGTCCGGGCCCGGTGGGCCTCACCGACGCTGGCCGAGATCGCCCTGGCGTGCTTCCTCCTCTGCCGCCGTCTCGCGGGTCTGCGGCGCGACCGCGCTCGGCTGTCTCCTCAGGCGCGGATGCCGAGCGGGCTCACGAACGAGCGCCAACCCGTAATTGACAAAGCGGGCGTCAGTGAGAGATTCACGTTCGCTAGCCACGGGTTGCACCGAGCGGTTCCGAGAGGTGCGCCAGGCCAAGAAGAACGACAGAAGAAGAAGTGAACTCGAAGGGCTCGGCGCAGTAGCCGAGCTCCGAGGAGGCGGCCGGACAACCCCGTCCGGCGCTGCATCACTCCGATGATCAGTACGGCCACCCAGCCCGCCGACGCGCAGACCGGCCCGACAGGCCGCAGCCGCCGTCGGCGGGCTGATCCGCTCGAGGTCGGGCTGTCGTCGCAGGTCGACGGAGGCAGCGATCGGACCTGTAGCCATAGCACGACACCCGCGCCCCGACCTGCTGCGGCATCGACACCGCCTGATTGTCGCCTGATGCGGCACAAGCGCCGGTCCTTCATGATCGGCGACCCGATCATCACCCGCTGCCGCTGTCACTGATCTGTCCCGGCGACTCTCAGCGGTTCTCGGGCGCCGAAGCGGGGCGGAAGAAGTCAACGAGCAGTTGTGTGACACGCTCGGGATCGTCGTGATGCACCCAGTGCGACGCGTCGGGCAGGTACTCGACGCGGTCCAGGTTGGACACGTCGTCGCGGTCGGGCTCGGCCAGTTCCGGGCCGAGATAGCGATCGCGTTGCCCCCAGATGACCAAGGTCGGCGCCTTGACCGGGCGGAGTGCCGCTTCGGCCCGTTTGGTAGGGGTGCGCACCGAGGCGCGGTAGTAATTGATCATCGCGGTGGCTGCGCCGGGCTGCGACCACGCCGCGATGTAGCGATCGGTTTCCTCCGGCGTCAGAGCCGGGCTGGCGTCGCGCAGGAAGTGCCGGAAGAACCGCCAACGGTCCGCGTGCACGACGGCCTCGGGCAGCTCCGGGAGAGCGAAGAAGAAGAAGTACCAGGATCTCCGGAGTTGGTCGGGGTGGTGCAGGCCCTCCAGCAGCCGCCGCGGATGGGCCGCGTTGAGGATCGCCAGCCGGTCAACGACCTCGGGGTGGTGCATCGCGGTCGCCCAGGCAACCGTTCCGCCCCAGTCGTGGCCGGCCAGCAGCGCAGACCGGGCGCCTCGCTCCTGAATGAGGCCGCGGATGTCAGCGGCCAGCGGCTCGGTGTCGTAGGCCGCGACGCCGTCCGGCCGCGACGAGAGGTTGTAGCCGCGCAAGTCAGGTGCGACGACGCGGAATCCCGCCCTCGCGAGGGGTCCGATCTGGCGTCGCCAGCCGTACCAGAAGTCGGGGAAGCCGTGTAGCAGGACGATCAGCGGCCCCTGGCCGGCCTCGACATAGTGCAATCGGACGTCGCCGATCTCGGCGTAACCCTCGCGAAGTTCGTTGTGGTCATCCGACATGCTTGCTCCCCCGTCTGCTGTTGCTGGCCTCTTCCTCGTCCAGGTGGCGGGTTCGGCGCCGACCCGGCTCTTGCGATGTCGAGTGACAAACTGCTGTGGAGCCAACGAGTTCATCCGGATGTGCATGGCGCATCGTCTCTTCGTCTACAGGGTTCCGAGGCGGTCGCCGAGGTCAAGCTCGAGCGGCCCGCGGGTCTGCAGGCCCTGACCGAACAGGGCTGCGGTGCGGGCCTGGGCTGCCTCCGCGATGACCAGCTGGTGGAACCGGCGCGCATCGGCGCGGATCGCATCCGCCCCCGGCATGGTCAGCTCGTTGAGTACCCGCTTGGCTGTTCGCACACCATCCGTCGGGAAGGAAGCGATGCGCCCAGCCAGCCGGGACACGAAGGCGTCCAGGTCGGCGTCCGGGAGGGCCCGGTTGATCCAGCCGTATCGTTCGGCCGTGCTGGCGTCGAAATCATCGGCGCCGAGGACCGCCTCCATGGCCCGGCCTCGGCCGAGCAGCCGGGCCAGGTGCTGCACACCGCCAGCACCGGGGAGGGTGCCGGCCCCCGCCTCGATCTGGCCGAAGATGGCGTTCTCTCGCGCGGCGAACCGCATGTCGCAGGCCAGCGCCAGTTCGCTGCCCGCCCCGCGGGCTCGGCCGCGGACCTTTGCAATCGTGACGGCCTGCAGCTCGCTGAACTTGTGCCACAGCATGCCCAGGTAGGCGTCATCCGGCCCGCCGGCCTTCGCGGCCTCGGCGGTGTACTCGGCGACCTTGGTCAGGTCGACGTGCGGGATGAAGTAGTCGGGGTCGGCGCTCTCCAGCACCACCACGCGGATGTGCGGCGAGATTTCCAGCTCGCCGGTCAGGTTCACCAGGTCGCGTACCAGTTCCGGCCCGATCAGGTTCATCGGCGGCGCGTCGATCACCACGCTGAGCACGCCCTGATCCCCGGAGGTTACCCGCAGCGTCCGGTACACCTGAGTCCCCATTGCCCGGGTCATGACCCGCTGCCGTTGATCGAGCCGAGGACGGCGGCAACGTACTGGGCAGGCTTTTCGGTCAGCACGACCGCGGCGCCCTCGGCCCGAGCCCGTCGCGCCGTGTCGAGCCCGATCCCCGCGGAGCCGCCGATCAGGGCGACGGTTTGCCCCGCCAGCGCCCGCTCCTCCACCGGCACACCCGTGGCTGTCATCGGTCCTCCCCACTCGACGAGCTCGCCATCTGCGCGTCCAGCGCGCCGACCGGCCGCGGCGGCTTCATGACCGGCTCCATGTCCGGCTCCATGTCCGGCTCCATGTCCGGCTCCATGTCCGGCTCCATGTCCGGCTCCATGTCCGGCTCTGCATCCGGCGCCGCCGCGATCTGCCTGCGCAACGTGGCCAAGGCCGCGTCGTAGATCCCCGAGAAGCTCGGGAAGGGCTGGATGGTGTCGCTGAGCACCGCGATCGGGACATGAGCGCGTATGGCCAGCGTGGCCTGCTGCAACCACTCCCCGGCCTCAGGTCCGAGCGCGTAGGCGCCGGTGAGTCGCTCGCCGTCGCTGAGCAGCGTCAGGAACCCGGGAGAGTCGGCGTAGGCGTGGGTGTAGGTGGCGGTCTTCGGTACGTCCGCCAGCGGGGCGGTGGCCCGGTAGCGCGCCTCGCTTGCGCCCACCGCCGCGGCCTGCGGATCGGTGTAGGTGACCCGCGGGACGGCCTCGTAGTTCGCCGGGCGCGCCTCGCCGGCGATGTTCGCCGTGACCACGTCGCCCTCGTACTCCCCGACGTGCGTCAGTGGCCAGACCCCGGTGACGTCGCCGATCGCCCAGAGCCGCTCGCCCGCCCGCAGGTACTCGTCGACGCGGATCCCACGGGGATCGGGCTCCACCCCCACCGTCTCCAGGCCGATCCCGGCGACGCGCGGGCGCCGGCCGGTCGCCACCAGCAGCCGGTCACCCCGCAGGTCGGGGCCACCGTCGAACCCCAGGACGTAACTGCCCCCGTCCCGCCACGCCCCGCTGGCCCGCACGCCGAGGACGAGCTCGATCCCGTCGCGGCGCAGCGCCTTCCCGAGTGCCTCCCCCAGCGGGGCGGGCTCGCGGGGCAGCACGCGGTCGGCGCCCTCCACGATCACCGCCTCGCCGCCGAGGCGGCGCACGACCTGTGCCAGCTCCACGCCCGCGGACCCGCCGCCCAGCACGAGCAGCCGGCGCGGGACGGCGGCCATGCTGGTCGCCTCCCGGGTGCCCCACACGCCCTCGAGCCCACGCAGCCCGGGAATCGGTGGCACAAACGGGTCTGCCCCGATCGCCACCACGACGTGCTCCGCGGTGTGCGGGACGCCGTCGACCTCGACCACGCCGGCGCCGGCCAGCCGTCCCGTGCCCCGTACGAGGGCGATCCCGTGCTCGGCGAGCCAACGCTCCTGCCCGGCGTCGGAGTAGTTCGACACCATGAAGTCCCGCCAGGCCAGCACGGCCCGCGGGTCGACCTGCGCGCTCGCGCCGACCTCGCGGGCCCCCTGCACCGCCTCCCCCGGGCGCAGCAATGACTTCGACGGGATGCACGCCCAGTAGGAACATTCGCCACCGACCAGCTCCCGCTCCACGACAGCCACCCGCAACCCACGCCCGGCCAGCGCCGCAGCGCAGTGCTCACCGGGCGCTCCGCCACCGAGGACGATCACGTCGTAGTCGATCATGCGCTAGAACTCCCGTCCGCGTCGGCGATCGTGTTCCGGACATGCACAGTGGCCATCGCCGCCACCCCGCCCCGCCCGGTCATAACCTCAGGAAGGCCAGAAGGTCGGTGTTGATCGTCTCGGCCTGGGTGGTCGGCATGCCGTGCGGGAAGCCCGCGTAGGTCTCGGGGTGCCGTTCTGCACGAGCCCGCCGACAGCGGTCCGGAGTCGGCGTAGGGGACGATCTGGTCGTCGTCGCCGTGCATCACCAGCACGGGCACCGTGATCCGCTTGAGGTCATCGGTGAAGTCGGTCTGCGAGAAGGCGACGATGCCGTCGTAGTGCGCCTTCGCGCTGCCCATCATCCCCTGCCGCCACCAGTTGGCGATGATCGCCTCCGAGGGCTCCACCCGGGACGGTTGAAGCCGTAGGAATGCTCTTTCGCCAGCCCCTTCGAAGCGGCCGATGGTGGTCGACACGAGGTTCGCGAGGTCCTCTTCGTGGCCGACGTCGGCCGTCACGGGGAAGGCTCCGATCTCCGCAGCCCTGTGCTCAGAGGCCTCCTTATCGAGGTCTGACAGCACGACGTCGGCGCCTTCCCGGGCGAACCGCGTGCAGAGCGCGAGGCCGATCCCGCTTGCGCCGCCGGTCACGACGGCAACCTTGTCCTTGACGATCACTGGGAGTCCTTTCCCTACGGAGAGCTACCGCCGAACGCAGCCGACTCGTTCGTCGGTCACAGCCGAGTTGAAGCTGCAGGCAGGCCCCCGATCCACCTCAAGGCGGACAGGGAAGGCATGAAGAAGTACTCGCCGCCGCGCAGCACGTTGAACGTCTGGATGCCGTGGATACGACGCCTCACCGGAGCCCGGGGGATTGTGAAGGTCGCGCCCTCCTCCTGGAGGCCGATGTTCGGATCACGCTCGTCGCCCAGGTCCATGAAGTTCCCGTTGTTGATCCACTCTTGCTGCAGGAACTCCATCGTCTCCATCGCCTTGGCGCTGAGGAAAAGGAAGTAGAGCCCGCGGGGAACCTCGTCGGCTTCGGGCGAGGTCGCGTCGGGGTCGTAGGGCGCCCCGAAGGTGGTGCTGCGCCGGATGATGCGATGCACATTGACGTCGGCGAGTTGTGTCATGACCGTGTCGCGAGGGTTCATCCGCCGCATGTGCGAGCCGAGCGGCACCTGGTGGCCGTGCGGATCGTCGGCGTAGGTGAAGTCGTTGTTGCGACGTGGGTCGGCACCCAGCGCCGGGTCGTCCTGGCTGGGCGCGAGGGTCAAGGGCGCGCCGCTGCGCCAGCGGCCGACCAGCTTCGCCGCGAGCAACTCGCGCTCCTGCTCGGTTCGGGTGTGTTCGCGCAGGAAGCGGTTGAACGTTCCGACTCGTGACTGGTACTTGCGTAACCCGACAAAGGTGCCGTTGCGGCCCAGGACGTCCGGATGCGGCATCGGCAGCGGCGCGCCGCCCTCCCCCGGATACCCGAGGATGAACTCGCCGGCTTTGATCGGTCGACCCTGGCCGGGCAGCGGCTCGACGCCGCTGCCCTCGATGGCCGGTTGACCGATCGAGTCCTTGTACCCGAGCGGGTTGAGGTCGCCCGGCTGGGCGCCGAAAGCCTGCGCCGACAGCTCGGTGATCCCGGCGAGCCGGCGATAGTGGTGACGTGCCATTTCCACGGTCTCGCGCCAAGCCTGCTCGGAGTCGCTGAATACGCTGACCCCGATGTGGACCTGCCCGGTACCGAAGGGCGCATCCCAGTTCTTCGGATCGTTGGGCCCGTAGTCGCGTAGCTTGTCGGCCTGTGCCGCCATCCCCGATCGGAAGGCTTCGGGGAACGACCGCAGCGAGGCCTGCGGCAGACCCAGTGCGACCATCCCGGTGTAGCTGAGGGCGACCGAGATCCAGGCCTCGCCTGCTCGCCACCATTCGGCAGCGGAGGCGACGTAGGGCGTGAGGTTTCTGAGCAGTTCGCGGCCGGCCCGCCCGTCGTCGATATGGAGCAGGACGTGCGTGCCGTAGTACGGCTCGGGCCGATACCGCAGCACCGTTGCCTGGATGTCGTCGAGCTCGACGGTGACGGGACTGCGCGGAAGCTCACCGCCGAGGCGGTCGACGAGGTGCATGGCGTTCTCCTCAGGGAACGGTTACAGGCAGGCTCACCGGGGCGGCCTGTGGGGGCAGGCATTGTGATTGGCCGCTCCCACAGAACCGCTCCGGAGCTGGTTCAGTCGCCGACCTTGTCCAGGAACTCGTCCACCGCCTTACCGACGCGCTCGAGCCGGCTGATGTCCGCCACCGTCAGATCCGGGTGGGCGACGTACCAGCCTTCTGCGGTGATCTGGTGGCTGGCGAGGTAGTCCTTGGCCTGCGGGCTGCGAATGCCCGGCCAGCCCTCCAACCCACAGCTGAGAATGTCCAGGTAGTCGGGGATCTGCGTGACGAAATCGTCGATGTAGGGGTCCCAGTCGCCATCGAAGGCGGTGCAGAAGAGTAGCTTCGTGTCGTTGTCCAGGAACACGAAGCGCATGTCGTGGAGGCTGCCGACCTTGTTCGCGCCGTCGAAGTTGCCGTCCAGCAGCCGCAGGAACGCGCGCAACCGTTCGGCTCCGCCGGGTGCGAAGGGGGCAATGATGGTCAACTCCGAGACGTTGCCCTGGCGGCTGCCGACCCGCCCGGCGCTCTCCATCCGGGTGCGCGGCTCCGACACCTGCGTCTTCAGCTCGGCGAGCACATTCTCCAGCGCTTTCCTCCCCACCTCAGGTGCGTCGGCGAACAACTCTCGCAACTGCTGGAGTTTCTGGTCGACGGTCTGACCTTGCTCCGATCCGGTGGCCGTCGGTGTTGACGTTGACATTACAGTCCTCTCAATTCATTCGACTCTTTCGCGTTGTGATACAGCCGACCCGCGGATACCCCCTGCTGACCCGCGGATGCCCTTCTGGCGGGCCGGTCTCTGCTTTCAACCGGAACCGGTCGGCCGATCACGGCAATACCGACTCCGCGCTGACGGGCTCGGTCTGCGACTGGTGGTTGAGGGTGCGGCGCACCTTGGCCGACGCGCTGTAGATCCGTCGCACGTTCATGATCTCGCCCAACGGCCGGTGGTCCGCCGTGACCCGCCACTGGTTGAACGCGAGCGCGTCTCCCTTCTCGAAATTCTCAGGACCAGAGATGTCCTGACGCGGCAGCCGCACGCGGCCGACGGTCACGAACGGAGAGAGCTTCTCGGGCCATTCCACGGTCAGCACGTTGACCGGCATCGCTGTGAGGTCCGCACACAACTGCACCTGGAGATCGAAAGTAAAGGCACTCGCTTTCAACTCGTCCACCAGCGTCGGATGGAAAACGTCCGCATCGGCGGCGAGGTCGAGGTCCGGGTGGATCGCATGCGCAGCGCTGTCCACGGCAGGCGCTATCCGTATTTTGGCGACATAGTCGCCATGACGCATCGCGCCCATGGTCCAGTACGTGGTGAGCAAAGGATTACGTAGCGGCGTCTGGGTGGCCGTCCTCACCAGGGCGAACATCTCCTCCCACGCCCAGTCCGGCTGCTTCAGCGCACCCCTACCCGTGAGAACGTCGGCCAGGAGTTGGTGGAACCCGGCCCGGCCGCGCGCCAGGTACGCGTGGATGTTGTTGGCGATGTCCTCGATGAACAGGTAGTGCTTGGCCGTGTTGCTGATGAAGATCGGGTTGTTCTTCAGCACCAGATCGAACGTGTTCGAAGTCGGCTCATCCTCGACCAACTTCTCGCCGGGCACATCGAATATCTTGACCGCAAGGCCGAGTCCAGGGCCCAGTTGCGCATCCGTGCCCAGATGACCTGATGTACTGGAGAATCGCATCAGTGCGCCGTGCCGACCCGGCTCGGCATAGAATCCCTGCGCGTACGCTTCCGGCACATCAGCCAGTATCTCGACCTCCGCCTTGACCAGGCCGAACGATTTCGCATGCGCGCCACGGACGGCTCGCCCGGTGCCCTCGGTCCTGGGCGATTCGCGGCCCTTCTTCTCCCAGAAGTTGATGATCTGTTCGAGCAGCACGTCGATGTTCGGATCGATCGTCTCGATCTCCGGCGTGTACCGAACGAACTCAGGTGACATCTGACCTCCAGGTCGGCCCGGCGGGTACGGCCGTTCATCCGCGGCTGCCGAGCACCCCTTCTGCAGTTCGACCTGCCTGCGCAGGCCACAGGCCGGCAGGGCGGTTGCTCCTCACTCGCGCCAGCAGGGGCACCTCCGGCCCTCGTCTTCAGGCCTTACGCATTTCCTCCGCGGAGTGCGGGGAGTCGCTGCTTCCGGATCGACGATCGCGGCCCTCAGGCGTTTGGCCCTGCCTGGGACGCGGTGCTTGCACGACACACTCCCGAGGACGACGACTCGCACCCGGTCACGTCGGTAGGTCGGTTCCCGTCGCCTCCGCGACCATGTAGGCGGCGTACCACTTGGGCCATTCCTCGTCGCGCTGCCCGATGCGCTTCTCGTGTTCGCCGTGCGCGCGTGCCGCCCGTACCAGTGCGGACTCCAGGTCCGCGGTCGACGCGAACCCGGTCTCGGTGGCCTCGACCCGGCCGGGCAGCCGAGTGGTGATCTCCTGCAGCAACCAGACGTTACCGTCCGGATCGCTGAAGGTCGCCCGGGAGAAGTAGCTGCGCCGCGCCGGATCCACGCCCTCGACCGGCCCGTGGGGCCCAAGGTGGAAGATCGGACTCACTTCGACACCGGCAGCCACCAAGGCCTCTCGGGTGGCCTCGAGGTCGTCAACGACCAGGTACTCCTTGCCCGACCCGGGTGCAGCCGAGGTGAGGCTCGGGCCGAACTGCACCGAGCAGGCAGAGCCGTGCGGCGTCAGCTGGACGACCCCGGGCGGTGTGCGGTCCACCCGCCACCCGAGCCTGCCGTAAAACTCCTTCGCCCGGTCCACGTCCGCAACCGGAAGGACCACCACCTCAAGCTTCATGTCGATCGTCGTGAGGTCCCCGGTCGCCGCAGCTTTCGTGCCCTGGACGTTCGTCGTACTCATCACAACCCATATTCGTTAACAGAGCAGTTGTCCGGCGCGAGCGAATCGACCGCGCGTTTCGCGGATCTCGCGCGTCGAGGTCCTGACAGCGGCAGCCACCGTCCGCGCGCCGGTCGTCGTCAGCTAGGGCCATCAGGCTCCCGCGCGGGGGGACCGTTGCTCCTGGCAACAGCAGGCCTCGCCGCGGGCGCACAACACGCGGTCCAACGCGTGTTGCTGTTCGGGCGGACGCAGTTCCGAGCTCGAGGACGCGCGTACTCAGCGAGCGCCGCCGCGCTGTGCGTCTGCGTCGGCCCCTTCACCAACAACGGCCATCCACTGGGTGAACACGACCCCGTCGTCACTAGGTGAGGTTCCCCCGCTTGCTCGGAGACCGACGATCATGGCCGAAGGGCCGTGAAGGGAGTCTCTGAGAATCTCCTATGTCAAGCGGCCTCGGGGGTGTCGGTCTGTGGCACTGACGTAGTTGCCTTCAGTTGGCGGTAGACGACGTCGGCCAGGTGGCGTCTCAGTACCCGCAGGGCTTCAGTCTTCAAGTCTCCGGCGGCGATGCGGCGGCGGAGCAATGCTTGCGCTGGCGGGTGGATCCGTAGCTGGGTGACCGCTATGCGGTGCAGCGCCGCGTTGAGCTGCCTGTTGCCGCCCCGGGGATCGGGGCGATTCCGGAGCGCTCCTGCAGCGCGGCGACCGCTTTCACCACTTGCGCCTTGTCGGGTCCATTTCCTGGGCGAAAAAAGCACTCTTGGACTCAACCGGTCAGCGCAACACCGTGATGGATGATCATGGTGGAGGTGCTGGCGTTGGCGAGGTTGGGCCGTCCGGGCAGTCGGACGAGGACAGGCAGGAGCTGTGGGACCGCTGGGGGCGTGGGGAGTCGATCTCCCAGATCGCGCGGGCGGTCCTGCGCCCACCCGGGTCGGTGTTCACCGTACTCAAGGGCACCGGCGGGTACGTCCCGGCGCCGCGGCGTCGTCGGGAGGGCTCACTGACCCTCGCTGAGCGTGAGGAGATCTCCCGCGGCCTCGCGCGTGGGGAGTCGATGCGCTCGATCGCCCGCCGGCTCGGCCGCTCGCCCTCGACGATCAGCCGCGAGATCGGCCGGAACTCCGGGCCGCGCAAGTACCGGGCCGTGGACGCCGACGACCGGGCGTGGCGGCGGGCCCGACGCCCGAAGCTGTGCCTGCTGGCCCGCAACGAGCGGCTGCGCCGGTTCGTGTCGGGCAAGCTCGGGGTGGACTGGTCCCCAGAACAGATCGCCGGGTACCTGCGCAAGCACCACGAGCCGGGGTCGGGGATGCGGGTGTCACACGAGACGATCTACAAATCGCTGTTCGTGCAGGCCCGCGGCGTGCTGGCCAAGAACCTGCAGCGCCACCTGCGGTCGGGCCGGCCGATCCGGCGCAACGTGCACAACACCGTGACCGGGCAGTGGCGCTCGCAGATCACCGACGCGGTCTCCATCCGCCATCGCCCCGCCGAGGTCGCCGACCGGGCCGTGCCCGGGCACTGGGAAGGCGATCTGCTCATCGGGCGCGGGCTGACCCAGATCGCCACCGTCGTCGAGCGCTCCACCCGGTACACCGTGCTCGTCGCGCTGCCCGGCCGGGACATGCACTCGGTCACCCGCGGCCTCTCGCAGGTCATGACCCGGCTGCCCGCACAGGTGCGCAAGTCGCTGACCTGGGACCGCGGGATGGAGCTCGCCGGGCACAAGACCGTCAGCGCGAACACCGGGCTGGACGTGTACTTCGCCGACCCGGCCAGCCCCTGGCAGCGCGGCACGAACGAGAACACCAATCGCCTTCTGCGCCAGTACTTCCCGAAGGGCACCCGCCTCGACCTCACCCAGGACGACCTCGACCACGTCGCCCATCAACTCAACACAAGGCCCCGCAAGACCCTCGACTTCGACACCCCCGCCGATAGGATCGCCGCACTGTTGCGCTGACCGGTTGAGTCCAAGAGTGCTTTTTTCGCCCAGGAGATGGACCCGACAAGGAAGAAGTGGTGAAAGCCGTCGAGGCGCTGAAAGGCCGCTTCGGGATCAGCCCGATTCTGAGGGTCCTCGGGGTTGCCGCGTCGACCTACTACGGCTGGCTGGCCCAGCGTCGGGAC